>JBBPZK010000190.1:0-10729 GCA_038199155.1 Rubrobacterales bacterium
ATCCTCCAGGGCTATCTCCAGCGGCGCAAGGTCTCCTTCCGGACGCGCTACTTCGATCTTGACCAGGCCCTTATCCCGGCCGTCGGAGATCAACTTAGATACCTTCGGCCGCGAGAAACCCATCCTCGCGGCGATGTCGGCTTGTGTTAGGTCGTGTTCGTAGTAGAGTCGGAGCACTTTCAGGATCAGACGTTCTTGATCCGTGAGCGCCTGTGGTTGAACGGTGCTACGATCCACGGTCAAAAATTCAGACCTCGCCTTCGAGAGATGCTTCCTGCAGCCGCCGCAAGCTTACCACGAAGGACCGCCCGTCGAGCTCCACCCCGGCGCGGGATATGGCCTCCCCGCTAGCAACGGGCCGCGTGACGCGAGCCCCGGCCGCGAGCCCGAGCGGCAACAGCCCTGCTGCTTCCGAAGACTCGTATATCCGCCCGTAGTAATCAGCCGAGCCGATGCCGCCGAGCTTCTCGCCCGCCGCGAGGTCTCGCTTCGCCACAGCCACTACCTCCGCTACCGGCACCCGTCCGGGCGCTATGGTGGCTTCGCCGTAGATAGCCGCGCGGGCCACGGACATTGGTGTTTCGAGGCTGGTCAGGTGGTATGGGCGATAGAGAACGTGGTTCGGTCCCGCACCCTGTCCGAGGTACTGCATAGTCTCCCTGACGGGACCTTCCGGGGAGCGGATCAAGACGAACACGCCCGGCGCTATCCCGCACACGTAGTCCACACCGCCGTAGCGAGAGAGAACCCCGCCTTCTTCTCTCAGGCTGAATAATTCCGTGAGGCGAGCCGGGACCGTCTCTTCCGGGCCGTGCATCCCCGGAATGTCCGGCGTGAGACCCGTGGCGTTTGCGACCGCCGCCATCTCGACCATCGTCTTGGTGCCGTCCACGAAAGAAGCGAGCATCTTCGGGTTCATCCGTTTCCGTTCGGCTTCTTCCACGAGAGAATCTGGGTTGGCGGACACGTCCAGAGGGTTGTTCTTGCCCTTCCCGGCGACGACGACCTCGAACCCCAGAGACCGGGCGAAGTCGTAGAGCTCCAGGATGGCGCCCGGTTCGTCGCCCGCTGAACCGGTGTAGACAACGCCCGCGCTCTCCGCCATCTGGTTCAGGATGGGGCTGACCGTCACGTCCGCCTCGACGTTGAGCATCACCACGTGTTTGCCGGAATGGATAGCTTCGTAGGCCACACGCGCCCCGATCTCCGGGATGCCGGTCGCCTCCACCACCACGTCTACCCGCTCCGAACGTGCCACATCCAGGGCGTCTGCGGTGACCGTGGGATTGCTGGTGGAGCCGGTCGAAGGTTCGACCGGCTCCTGGCCCGCTTCACGGAAAGCTCGCAGGGCTCGCTCGGTATCTACGTCGGCGGCCGAGACCACGTTCATTCCGGGAATGCCCGCGACCTGGGCTATAAAACCCCGGCCCATCTGGCCTGTCCCGACGAGCCCGACCTGGATGGGCGTGCCTGCTTTTTTCAACTCTTCGAGCCTTCGTCTCATGCTCAAAAGTTACCCTCCTTTATTTCCAGCCTCGCGCCAGGTCGGAATAGCTCGGCCAGGCCGTCGGTCTTTTCCACATAGATCTCACCGGGTAGCTCCGTCTCTTCCAGTCCGTTGAACTTTAAGACCACGTGACCAAGCTCGTGGACGTTCTTCCAGGCTTTCTCGCCGACGGCGGTTATCCGAAGCTCCCGGTCACCGATAGCCAGTATGTCTCCCGGCACCGGCGGCTCCTCGCGCAAGGATTCGGGTTCGTGCAGGATAGACATCTCGGCCAGCTCCGGCGGAGCGCCGGCTTGAAAGAGGATCAGGAGTCCCATTTCCAGAAACTCCGGGACCTCCGGACCTAGCTCCGTGATCTCCGTCAGGTAAATAGGTTCCAATGCAACTTCCTCTAGTAAAGTCCCAGGCTGAATACCCAGGCGATTAGAACGGCTATCGGGCCGGTGATGAGCCTTCCGAAGAGGACCGCCGGCACCCCGATCTCGATGGTCTTTGGGTTCGCTTCACCGAGCGAAAGCCCTACCGGCACGAAGTCGCAGCCGACCTGCGTATCGTAGGCGAACAGCGCCGGAAGCGCGAACGCCGGTGCTATGTTGCCGTTGCCGATCTGGGTGCCGACCAGCACCCCGGTTACCTGGGCAACCACCGCCCCCGGTCCCAGGATCGGGGAGAGGAAAGGTATCCCGACTATCAGGGAGAGCAGGATGAGCCCCGGAAGGCTCCCCGCAAGCAGAGTCAAGACGTGGGCGATGAGGTTCCCGAGTCCAGTGGCGTTGATGATGCCGATCAGCATCGTCACGAACGCGATAAAGGGCAGCACGTTCCGTATCACCTGATCTATAGCCTGACGGCCACTCTGGTACAGGACCCCGATAACGCCGCCCATCCCGCGCCCGAGTCGTGAGATGAAACCTGTAACGCCGCCCATCCCAGCAGCCGCCCCGCCCTCTCCCATCTCGAACGGGTTCCTGGGAATGGCCTCCTCTCCTCGCGAGGCGTCGAACGGGTTCTGTGAAGCCTCGTCACCTACGCCGTTTCCCGCTGGTGCGGCTGTCTCAGAGCCGTCCGCGAGGCTGAGGTTGTTTGTTCGCACCCCGGAGACGTAGATATCTTCTTTTATGAACGCGGCCAGCGGCCCCGTCTGCCCGGAGGGTTGGAGGTTGATGGTAGGAATTCGCTTGCGGGGGTAGACGCCGGCCCGCGCGGTCCCGCCGCAGTCTACGACAACGGCGGCGATCTCACTCTCCGGCGGTGGGGTGCGGAAACCCTCAACGACCGTCGCGCCGGTCATCTCGGCCAGCCTCTTCGCGACCTCCGGGATCTCCCCACCCGTGACCGCCACGATCTTGTCTTTCTCTGCTGTCGGCTCGATGATGAGCGGACCGCCCCATCCCTGAGAGCCCCTCTCCACCTTTACCGCCCTGAACTTCTTCCGTTGTTCGGTCATCTCTCTGTCCCCCTACAGTTCCACATTCTGGCGACGCGCCAGAAAGACGGTTATCTGCTGCGTTACGACTCCCCGGATAAAGATCACGATTAACCCCACTATGAAGTACCGTACAGCCAGCGGGCCGAGCGGGAGGTTCTGATCCTGTATACCTTTGGCGACGCCTAGATAAACGAACAACTCCGCCGGGTTGGCATGAGGAAAGAGCCCCAGAATGGGATGAACGAAGGATACGGCGGAATCGTAGAAAGCGGGTTTGTACCTCTCCTCTAAAAAGGTCCCGAAGGTGTAGCACATCGGATTGGTCAGGAAGAAGACCGCCAGCAAGGGCAAAACAGTGTAACGGGTGAGGATATTGCCGGCCGCGAAGCGGGCCGCCCTCTGTATTCTTTCTTCGCCGATCAGGTTGATAACGGCGTACAGTGCCGTGAGCAGGACGATCAGGAGCGGCAGTATCCCCGTCACGTAGCCTACGAAAACCTCGCCGCCCGCCTGAAAGAGCCCGATAAACCACTGTCCGGCGTCTCCCAAAGCGCCGAGCACCCCTCCGCCGCCGCCCGGCTGCACCTGCTTCTGGGCCTGTGACGCGCTCTGGAGTAACGCGAGGAACGAGGCGCCCATGTTCCCAAAAACGGTAACGAATTCTTGCATAATCCCTCCTATCCTTGTTTATGTCCCGTCTTTCCGGTATTAACCTACCTCTACCTCCTCCCGTTGGACCGCTATCCGGTCGATCTGCTCCACCGCCCTGCTCGCCGCCAGCATGGTTGCGGCCTCATAAGGTCCCTCTCCTCCGGCATCTCGCAAGTCTTCTATGTTTACGCCTTCTAGCTCCGGGGCCTCCTTGAACCTGGCGAATACGCTCATACCGCGCATACGAAGCGCCTTGCTGACTACCTTGTCTTCACCGGATACCAGGATCAGGACGACTCCCTTCCCGACCCTGGCCTTCGCGTTCCCGACACCGACGTAGCCTTGCCCGCCCTCGCGCGTGATACGACCCAGAACGCGCCGGTAATGACGCATCTGGTGATAGGTCCCCGCTATCTGCACCAGCCACAAAACAGCGAAGGTCAACAGCAAGTAGGATCCCACACCCATTTAGCCTCTCTTTCCCTAGCCTGTACTTTCCCACGGACATAGTACATAATGAGCATGACTTTTGTCTATAGCGAGAACAAAAGTCACGTAAAATAGGTTGGAGCGGCTGAAGCGGGGAAGGAGCGGGGTGTTCTCGGGAGAGGTAGTGTGGGTTACGGGAAGTAGTACGGGGATAGGTCGGGCGATCTGTCTCGCGTTCGCCGAGCGTGATTATGATGTCGTGGTCCACTACGGCAAGAGCAGGGACAAGGGGGAGGAAGTTGCCGGTCGGGTAGAAGAACTCGGTAGAGACGTTCTGCTGGTGCAGGGGAACGTCTCGGACGCCGAGGACGTGGAACGGATGGCGCGGGAGGTAGAAGAGCATTACGGTAGGCTGGATATCCTGGTGAACAATGCGGGCTCGATGGTCGAGCGGGCGTCGCTTGAGGAGATGACGGAGAAGTTGTGGGACCGGGTGATGGCTGTGAACCTCAAGTCCGTCTACCTCTGTTCGCAGGCTGTGCTGCCGCTCATGAAACGGCAGGGGAGAGGTAGGATCGTCAACGTCTCGTCCATCTCCGCGAGGGACGGCGGCAGCGCGAACTCTATCGCCTATGCGGCCGCCAAAGGCGGTGTCAGCACCATGACCAGGACGATGGCGAAAGACCTGGGGCCGCAGGGTATCCTCGTAAACGCCGTGGCGCCGGGACGCATAGACACGCCGTTCCACGATCAGTTCACTCTACCCGAAAAGAGAGCGGAGAAGGCGGAGGCTATCCCCCTGGCACGGGAAGGAACGCCCGAAGAGGTGGCCGAGGCGGTACTGTTTCTAGCTTCGTCCGGCGCAGGCTACATACTCGGGGAGGTGTTGGAGATCAACGGCGGATTGTTGATGAGCTGATCTGTTCTGGTGGACCGCTAAAGAGTGAGAGAATGTGCAACGGAGGAAATTCGTGCTTGTTGTAAGAGGATTCAGGAGGTAGAGGTCTTTGAGAGCGGCTATGTTCTACAGTCCGGGCGACGTGCGTATGGAAGACGTTCCGGCGCCCGAGCCGGGAGCGGGCGAGGTGTTGGTCAAGATCGGCTCCGCGCTTACCTGCGGCACCGATGTGAAGACTTACCGGCGGGGGCATCCCACCCTTATGAAAGAGTTGCCGTCGCCCTTCGGGCACGAGTTCGGCGGGACGATCGAGAAGCTCGGCGAGGGCGTCGACCCGCGCTGGGAGACAGGAATGCGGGTCGTCGCGGCCAACTCCGCGCCGTGCAACCACTGCTACTACTGTCTGGCCGGAGACCAGTCCATGTGCGAAGAACTAGAGTTTCTTAACGGGGCTTTCGCGGAGTACATCGTGGTGCCGGCGAGGATAGTGGAACAGAACATGTACGAGGTCCCGGATGGTATGGAGTACCGGCGGGCGGCGCTTCTGGAGCCGCTGGCGTGCGCGGTTCACGGAATCGTGAGGACGCCGATCGCAATGGGAGACCGGGTGGCGGTTGTCGGGGCCGGCCAGATCGGGCTGATGTTCGTTCATCTGGCGGCGATGCGCGGGGCGCGCGTCGTCTGCGTGGACCGGAGCGCCGAACGGCTGAAGGTCGCCCGCCGACTCGGGGCTGAGGAGACCGTGGAGGTCGCCGAAGACGTGGATGGCGCTGCGCTGGTGCGGGAGTGGACGCCGCAGGGGCGCGGGGCGGACGTGGTCATCGAGGCGGTCGGCCTGCCGGAGGTGTGGGAAGAGGCGCTCCGGATGGTTCGAAAAGGCGGGGAAGTTACGCTCTTTGGCGGGGCTCCGTCGGGAACTTCGATCTCTGTTGACACGCTGCTCCTCCACTACTCGCAACTTACCATCCGGGGGATCTTCCACCACACCCCTTACACCGTGCGTCTAGCGTATGATCTGCTGTCCGGTCCCCGGTTCGACGCGGATGCTTTTGTTTCCGGGGTAGAGTCGCTAGAAAACGTGCTCGACGCTCTGGAGAGACACGGGCGGCAGGAAGGCATCAAGTACGAAATAAAATCCCAGGGGGCGTAAATGAAGCATCAGGAGTTGCGCGAAGAGGTGGCGAAGGTCGCGCGCGAGATGATCTCCTCCGGCCTCGTCACCGGAACCTCGGGGAACGTGAGCGCCCGCACCGGAGACGGGAACATCCTCATAACACCGAGCGGGCTGGACTACTCCGTGCTGGAACAGGACGATATTGTACTCGTGGACCAGGGCGGGGAGGTGATCGAAGGGAACTTCGCGCCCTCCACCGAGACCCCGATGCACACCGGCATCTACAGCTCGCGCGCGGAGGTCGGCGGCATCGTCCACACTCACTCCAAGTTCTCGACCACGCTGGCTTGTCTCGGCTGGGAGATACCGACGGTTCACTACATGCTCGCGGTGCTCTCGGATGAGAACCGGGTGCCGATCTCACCTTACGCGACTTACGGGACCGAAGAGCTTGCCCGCCACGCGAGCGATACTCTCGGTGATTCGCACCGGGTCTGTCTGCTACAGAACCACGGGACCATAGCCGTCGGGAACGGGCCGGAAAAAGCGTTCTCTCTCACGGTTGTGTTGGAGGATATGGCGGAGATCTACTACCGCGCACGTCTGGTAGGTGAGCCGATCCTCCTCGACGAAGAGCAGATGGCGGAGGTTTCGGCAAAGATCCACGATTACGGTCAGTCGAAGTCCGCACCGGTAGGTCCCGGCCGCGAAGACTAGAGAGGACCGAAGATGCGTCTCGCTAGGCTGGTGCTATCTCGACCGGCGTGTTGCACTCCCGGAGTTCGGCGAGTTGCGCTTTGTCCACGCCCGAGTCCACTATTACTAGGTCGAACTCATCCAGGTGAGCGAGCCGGTGGAGGGCGACCTTACCGAGCTTGTGATGGTCCATCAGGAGCACCCTATATTCGGCGGAGCCGAGCATAGCCCGCTTGGTTCGGATGATCTCCTGCTCCTGGTGCATCGCGACGCACCCCGAGATGGCCGAGGTGGACATAAAAAGGATGTCGGCCCGCAGGGAGGCAACGGCAGTTTCGCAGACCACGCCGGTAAAGGCGTCGTGACCGGCGAGGTATTCGCCACCGAGGCATATCAGGGTGATCCCCTTGACCATACTCAACTCCCTGATACCCATCGCGAAGTTCGTGATAACGGTCAAGGGGGCGACGGTGTGCAGCAACGCCACCAGCGGCAGCGCGGTGGTCGAGTCGTCGAGCATTACCGCCTGGCCGGGCGCTATTTTCTTGATCGCGTGCCGGGCGAGCGCCTCTTTCTCGGCCTTCGCCGCCCGGAGCCGGTAGCGAACGTTGCTCTCGAAGAGGCTCGAAGGCTGGGGCTCCGCAGCCCCCCGCAGCTTTCGCAAGACCCCCTGCCGCTCTAACTCGTCCAGATCCCGGTGAACCGTCATAACGCTCACGCCGAAGATCGAAGAAAGCTCCTTGGCCGACACCGAGCCGTGCCGGAGTACGTGCTCCGCTATCTGCTCCTGTCTCAGAAACGGCGCAGCACTTCCACTCGTGCGCCCGTAGTTAGGCATGACCGGCAAACTCTATGATCCATTTTCGTGCTTCCATTGATCTATTCTACACATGCACACCGAGCGGGGCGTGTTTTCACATGATAAAGTTTAAAAGTATACAAAAACAGTTGTTGCTAAGGGGGGCGGCAAATGACGAAGATTGTGCCTGGCAGGTTCAATTCTGCTTTGCGACATAGAGTCTGGTATAGACCGGGTATGCCGTTCCCATCTCATTATGAGCATCGGCAAGGATTTGCAAGATGCGCGTAGCGGTCCTCGGCGCGGGCCAGATGGGTACGGCTTTTGGGGCGCCGTTGCTGGAGCGGAGTCACGAGGTCTGCTTTTGGGGACCTGAGTGGCTCGATGGTCAACGCCTTGGAGCCATAGCTTCCGGGGAGGCGCATCCGGACTTGGGGGTCCGGCTGTCTGCGTCGCCGGTCGAGACTACCACCAACCTGGACGAAGCCGTGGAAGATGCAGATATCTGTGTCCTTGCGGTCTCTTCGGAGGGGATCCGCTGGGTAGTTGAAGAGGTGGCTGCGAAGGTCCTGGAGAGCGTACCCGTTGTGGTCTTGACCAAAGGGTTTGCGGAGCGCGAGGGTGAAGTCTTGCCGATAGGCGCGTGGGTGCAGGAGGTTCTCGGTAAAGAGCGGCCGGTTGTCGGGGTAGGGGGGCCGGTCAAGGCGTCTGAGTTGATCCACAAGCTGCCGACCCAGACCGTGTTCGCGTCTGAGAGCCCCGGACACGCCGAGAAGCTCCGGGACGCTTTCGGGACGTCTTACTATCTGCCGGAGGTTACGGATGACCTGATCGGCACGAGCATCTGCGCCGCCCTCAAGAACTGCTACGCGATAGCGGTCAACCTGCTGGCCGGAGAAGTCGAGAGCGCGAACCTCCGGTCTCTAGCCTTCGGTGTCGCGTTGCGGGAGATGTCGCTGTTCGCTACGGTTGCCGGAGGACAGCCCGAGACGGTTGCCGGGGCCGCCGGGGCCGGCGACCTCTACGTTACCTGCCTGACGGGCCGCAACGGCGACTTCGGGCGATTGCTCGGCGAAGGACACCCGCCGGAGAAGGCGCGGGAGATCATGGACGGCGCAACTGTGGAGGGGATCGGGACGTTGCCGCCGGCGCTCATGCTCGCCCGGTCGCTCGGTATCCGGGAGAAACTTCCACTGCTCCAATACCTGGATGAGGTATTGAGCGTGGGCGGAACAGAGAATGTGCGCCTTCCTCTGGAGCGCATAGTAGCCGGGTAGAGTGGGTATCCTGTTAGACTGAAAACCGTTCTCGCAACAAGCAAAGAGACAGACTTTGAAGAGGAGTTATCGTGGCGGAGAAGGAGACTGCGGTAGGACCCGAAGAAGGTTTGCACGCCCGGCCGGCGGCGGAGTTCGTAAAGACGGCCAAGCAGTTTACTTCGGACATCCGGGTGACAAAAGGCGAGCGTGAGGCGAACGCCAAAAGCGCACTAAAAATCATGGGGCTCGGGGCAAAGAAAGGTGAGAAGATAAAGATAAGCGCCGATGGCGTGGACGCCGAAGAGGCCGTGGAAGCTCTGACGCGTCTGATCTCCGGCGCCGAGCCCCAGACGGCCTAGCCGCCTGCTGAGTTTGCCGGGACCTCTGCGGGATCAGGTCTTCGCTTTCAGTACGTGCGCGCGCATGGGCTGTTCGAGGATGGTTGGGTTATCGGCGGCGACCTTGGCGTAACGAAGAAAAGCGGCCTCGACTTGAGGATGGTGCTCTTCGACGGCAGTGGCGCGTGTGGGGGATACTGCGACGATGCGGTCCAGGAACTGGTCCAGGTCCGTGAAACGTTCCCGCCTTGTATAATCGATGCGTCTGATCTGCTCGAATATTCCGTTCTCGAGGACCTCGTCGATTACCTTTTGAGCGGCGGCGCGAACATACGTTTCATCCTCCACTAACCGCAACACAGAGAAGAAAGAGCCCTCGGCAAGGGGCTCGATGATAATGATGGGCTGCGCAGGTTTCACGATGCGAGCCGCTTCTTGCAGGGCTTCACGCATGGCGAGCTCCGGGACGTGATGAAGGGAGTTCGAGAAGATAGCCCCGTCGAAGCAACGGTCCGCGAACGGCAGCGCTTCCGCGCCGGCTTGATGAAACATTCCCGCAGGAATGGCTCGCCGGGCGACCGCAACCGCTTCTCCGTTTGGGTCAACCCCGGTAACGCACGCTCCCAGGTCCGACAACGAGCGCGCGAGGACACCTTTGCCACAGCCGATGTCGAGTATTAGCTTTCTCTCAAGCGGCTCGAAAGCCGCCGTGATGACGGACATGTCCTCGTTTTTTGACGGCAACTCGACCTTCCTAACAGGTTACTTCAAAAAGAACCTGTAGCATGACATTGCGACGAACTACCGGCCTCACGCCTGCGTGACCGTGCTCAGGGGTAAAGGTACGGAACGAATAAGCTTATTCACCTACGGGTTGGGCAGGCTCCACGAACTTTACCATCGGCCCCGGACACAGCGTCGTTTGGCAATGAGTATGAGGCGCGTTCTAAACCAAAGCTGAACACGAAACTGCTTCTCGTCAAATCTCGACATCCCAAGGCCCCTGTTCCTACCATACTATTGCCAAAGATAGCCGAAGACTCTCCTGGTCGCTCTTGAATCAGAAGGGCGCCTGCTGCCCCGACCGATATTATCGCAACGACCGAGATGGCGGCGGCCATGGACACCAGTTGCGTTTTGGTGAAAAGGTTGCCGTAGGTCCGGCTAGAGATATTCGATATAGCAAAGAACCAGAGCGCGGACGCCACAAAGACGACCAGCAACCACGCAACAGCTACGAGGACGGGGCCTACGTCTGCCGACATAGCCAGATCAACCGGTTGTCCCAGGCGTCACGCGCTTGTTAATTGTCCCGGTGTAAGCTTCATCCATACTTACTCCGCCTCCAGTGAAAGTTGCCGCCCGCGCGGACATAGTTTTTCTCTCAAAAAGGACCGTTCGTGGGGGTGTCTTCCACGGCTGTTCTTGGAATGGCGTCCCGGTAGACTTTGTAAGCCATCTGCAAATGTTCTTTCATACGTGCTCTGGCTAGCATCCCGTCCTGGTTGAGGATGGCTTCGTAGATCAGCCGATGCTGACTTTGGGAAACTTCCTTCCCCCCGGGCAGGATGTATCGTTCGGCCCACGTTTTGGTCGTCATGTGTATAGA
>JBBPZK010000191.1:0-7805 GCA_038199155.1 Rubrobacterales bacterium
ACTCGTAGATCGGAAAAGCCGGGTTGGGCAGCAGCACCTCGTCGCCATTCTCTATGAGCGCGAGGATGGCGAAGAACATGATCGGCTTTCCACCCGGCGTGACGACTACCTGCTCCGGCGAGACCTCTATGCCTCTGCTACACGCCACGTCGGCGGCTATAGCCTCGCGCAACTCGGGGATACCGGCGGTCGGAGTGTAGTGGGTCTGGCCTTCGCGCAGCGCCCGGCAACCGGCTTCGATGATATGAGACGCCGTCTCGAAATCCGGTTCGCCGATCTCCAGGTGGAAGACCTCACGCCCCTGCGCTTCCAGCGACTTCGCCTTCGCCAGCACCGAGAAGGCAGTCTCGGTCCCGAGACGACCCATCCGCTCCGCCAGCTTCATCCTCACGCTCCTTCCCTGCACACCGCTTACAAGTAGTGGTTGACTCATCGTACACTTGCCCTGACAGTACCGTACTTCGCTAGAGAACGCTGGGTGCTCAGCAACGAATTGTCAAAATTCGCAACGACCAGCTTTCTATGAAAAGCTCGTGGCAGACATTCAAAATAAACTAGCGACAGACTAACCGCCAGGGCGCTCGTTGCCTCGTTTGAAGTTGCCTGTAGCCCGTGCCAGGGCGAGTTGCTCCTGCTCTCTATTCATTTTAGGCAACTCGGCGATCAGCCTGTCTGCCTTCGGCCCCTTTAAAACTATCTCTCGCTTCCCCTTCTTGCCATGCCAGTAGACGAATACTTTGCCGTTCTTCGCAATCTGGTATGAGAACTTTCCTTGCCTACCGTTCTACTTCCAACTTGTGTAGAAACCCATAAATCGCTATCACATCGCAGTTTGGAGTTTTTTATCGACTGAAATCGGAGCCGGCGGGCGCGACCGTTGCGCCATTATCGTTGCTCCAAAACGTATAAGAACACGTTAGAATGTGCGTGTTGGTTTTCTGGGCGGCGATGGTCTCCGACACGAAAGGTTCGGTTTGGCGGGAGAGAAAAACGGGTTCGGCTTTGATCTGGTCGCCTTCGACCTGGACGGGACTTTGTTGCCGAGGGACCTGGTTATCTCCGACAGGACGATGGAAGCTCTGGGCGGGCTCCGGGATCGTGGGATACGCCTCGTGGTAGCGACCGGCAGACGCTACGAAGGAGCCAGGGAGTACGCCGGGCAACTTGGCTTCTCAAGCTCCGACCCGGTGATCTGCTACGGAGGCGCGATGGTGCGCGAGATGGGTGGCGAGACGCTGCGGCACGATACGCTTCCCACGGATATCAGCGTGGAGGTACTCGAATGGGCCGCCCGCCGGAAGCTTCACTCACGCGTCTTCACGGACGGTAAGATCGTGACCTCCGCCGCCACGCCTCCAGCCCGGACTTACCTGCGCATCACCGACGACGCCGGTGGCTGCGCGGTCGAATCTCCGGCGGAGTGGGTCCGCGAGAACGGGGAGAAGCCGACCAAGCTCGTGCTGGTGGACCACCCGGACGATATAGAAAGCTGGCTGGGAGAAGCTCGGCAGGCGTTCGGTGAGAGGTTGTTCGTGACCCGCAGTCTCCCGCACTACGTCGAGGTCGGCGGGATCGCGAGCAACAAGTCCTCGGCGCTCGGGTTCGTGTGTAAATACTGGAACGTGGAACCCTCGCGCACCCTAGCCTTCGGTGACGCCGACAACGACATAGACATGCTCCGGTTCGCCGGGCGCGGGGTCGCCGTCGGAGGGACCAACGAGGAAGTCCTCGCCGCAGCCGACACGACGGTCCCGACGGTCGATGAAGACGGGGTCGCCGGATACCTGGAGCGGCTCATGGAAGAACGCGTCTAGTTGCCGGAGCTGCCGGAGGTAACGGTCATCTCGGAGGACGTCGCGGCCCTGGCGGCGGGACGCGAGGTGTTGCGGGCGGCGGTCTTTAGGCCGGACGTGACGAACGTGGATATGGAAGAGTTTACGCGAAGGCTCGTCGGGCGGAAGCTTTCGGGAACCGGCCGGCGGGGCAAGATGATCCTGCTCGACTTCGACGGCGTCGTCGGGGTCGTGCATCTGGTGATCTCCGGTCGCGTCCTCAGTCTTCCTTCCTGGGTGGAACCGGACCGGATGAACACGACAGTCCTGGAGTTCGAAGGCGGAGTGGTACTCGCCTTCACCCGGCTCTGGCTCGGCTACTTCAACCTCTACGAGCCCGGAAAAGTAGACCAACATCCCCTGATCTCCCGCCTCGGCCCCGACCCGTTCTCGGAAGACTTCACGCCAGAGTATCTCTCCGACGTTTTCAAACGAAAGGCGGGGATAAAGAGCCTTCTACTAGACCAATCGGTCGTAGCCGGCCTCGGAAACATCTACGTGGACGAGGTACTGTTCGCCGCCGGCGTTCATCCCTCACGCAAGGCCGACGGTCTGACCTCCGAGGAGATAAGAGCCATCCACGCCGCGACCCGCGACATCCTCGGACGAGCCATCGAGGCGCGCGGCACTACCTTCGACTCTTACCACGACGCTTTCGGAGAAACGGGTAAGTTTCAGCATCAACTCAAAGTGTTTACCCACGCCGGAGAGCCCTGCCCGGTGTGCGGAACGGAGATCTCCAAACTACGGGTCGCCGGGCGCGGGACCCACGTATGCCTTTCTTGCCAGCCTCTCTGAGCCTCCGGTTACGGAGAGTTCGTCGAGGAGGACGAGGAAGAGTTCTGCGTCTGGCTCGAGGAGCTCGACGAGTTCGCGACCGAGCTGTTGATCGAGGATGCGAAGCCGCGCCCGGAGTAGGTGAAGTTCAGCATTGCCCACCGAGAATCGGTCTGAAGCACGTGGTTGTTGCCTTTGGCGGTAACGACTACCTTCATCGGGCCGACCCCGTTACCGCGTTTCCGGATCCGGCACGTGAGCTTCTGACCATCGCCTACCGTATAGGTGAAGCTCTTGGAACCCTGCCCCCCGACCTCGTACTGTCCGCCTCCGACGGCGCACGTGCCACCGAACTTTAGCCCTTGGGCGCCGGAGACCTGTACTCTGACGTTCCGGGATCTGCCGGTACCAGCTGCTGTACTCCCTTGCCCCGTCGTGGCCCTAGCTCGCGCCTCAGTATTCCCGGAGATCGTCGTAGCGTTTCCAGACCCGGACGCTCCCGCTACCGTCTCGCCCGGCTTGGTTTTAGCTCCCGATGCCGCTTGCTGTTTGCTGGCGCCTCCGTTGCTCTTGTTTCCGGAAGGCTGGGATGATCCACCGCCTCCGCAACCGCCGAAGACCAGTAGCAGCAAGGCCGGTATCACGATTAGCTTCAGTGCCGTTTTAGTACGCATGAATATCCTCTCTAAGCTGTTCGGGGACCCACGAAAATGTGGTCACCTTATCGGTCACACTACAGGATAAGGGTTTCGTTTTGGTTACAGCCGGATGAAAAGAAGTTAATTCCGTAGAGAGCGCGATCCCTGATCAGGTCGTGCCTCCGACCGTCGTGCTCGTGGTCGAGGGGGCGGGCATTGTGCTGGACCCCCCGGTAACAACCTCAGTGCTGGCGCCGCCGGTGGCGTTTGGCGGCAGGCTTAGGACGTTCGGGTTGGACTTGGCGAAGTCCCGCGCCTTTTTGTAAGCTTCCCTGGATTTCCCGTAGCTTTTGCTGACTTCGGAGAGCAGGGTTTCGGCCTTCTTGCGGTTGTCTTTCAGGGTGGGATCTTTCTCCAGAATACCGTAGAACTCCGCCTCTTTGTCTTCGGCGGAGATCTGGTCTCCCATCGCGCTGGAAAGCAAGCTCGTATACTTCTTGACGGCTTTGTTGACGTCCATGCTCTGGATCTTTTTCAAGGATTCTCTGGCGTCTCTTAGATTGTTTCCGGCTTTATCGAGCGTATTTTTGGCTTCGGTGATCTTAGCTTTCTGGCCGGAAGGGTCCTTACCGGATTCGAGTGCGGTTTTCGCCTGGTCGTAGGTGCTTCTGGACTGCTCGAAGAGTTTGTTGTGCTTCGCAACCGACTCGTTTGCCTGCGCAACAGCCTCGTTCGCCTTCTTCCTGGGGTTCTCAGGGTTGGATGAGCAACCGGAGATAAGAACGAGGGCTGCGAGAGCGATCACGACAGCGAGCGTAGAACGGTTTACTATGTAGGACATGAGTGAAGGAAGTATACCGCCTTTCAGGTTGCGCTCGTTTCCAGGATTTGTATTGAAGCAGACGCTGGGGCGACTGTTCAAGGACCGTCCACGCGCGACGCCGGCTCTGAAAAGAAAGCCTGGCGTTTCGACGACATCATCTCTCGAAGCCCTGGCCGGTGAGGCGATAAGGGAGCACGCCGAGGATCAATCGGCGCTCTTTGAGAGGGCTTTCCGGTTGGAAGATAGATCAGAGCGTCTGAAGCGCGAGGGAACCCCGAGCGAGAGCGCAGACAACCGCGCCGAACGTGCGAAGAAAGAGGTCAGAGATAGCCTCTCAAGGCTCCGATCCTCTTTCGCCAGGGGCAAGGGACCGGAAGGTCGTACCGCTTTCGACCGGGAACTGGAGCACCGTTTTCCTGGTTTTAGGCTCTCGGGCTCCAGTTCCCGGCTCTAGCTTCTCCCGTCTTCTGTTTTCAGGACGTGAGGGACGAGTAGGTCTCTTTGGCGAACCTGCGGGCTTGGGGGCCGGTCGTGGGGTTGAGGAATATGAACGCGCCGCCCGCCGCGAGGAGTAGGAACAGCAGGCCGGAAATGCCTCCGCCGCTGCCCTTTACCTTCTCGCCCCGGAAGCGCCTGCTACCCTCGTCCGCCGCGTGGACCGCGTCCTCGACCTGCTTGCGCAGTTTGTCGTCATCCCAGAGCCTGGCGACGGCTTCGGACGGGGTCTCGTTGGAGATCTCGTTTATTATCCTCTGGGCGGAGTCGATGAAGGTGCGGATGTTGTCCCGGAGCTCGTCATCGTAGAGCAGACGCTCGGCGACCGGCTTCGCCCCCGCGTACGCGGCGATGAGCGTCCCGATGGGTACGAACCTCGTATCTTCGGCCTGCTCTCTTAGCTTCTCGGCGCGGCTCTTTCTTCCGAACACTACGAAACCTCCTTTTTCGTCTTACGTTTCTAACTCGCATCATACCCCTTTTACAGGGTTCCTATCTATCGGCGGCTTATGTCAGGGGATCCAACCTGACCACCAGCGCCTCACCGTCGACTTCCACGCTCTCACCGGAGCCCTCACCGAAGTCCAACTCGCGCGCCAGCACCTCCTTCTTGAAGTAGTCGCCCCAGCCGCCGGAGAGTAACTCCCGGACGCGCCCGCTGCCTGAGAGGCCGACCGAGATGGTCTCTTCTATCTCGAAGTCCCGCTCGCGCCGGAGGTTCTGTACCTTGTGGACCAGCTCCCTGATGAGCCCTTCGTCTACCAGTTCGGCGTCCAGGTCCGTACCCAGGGCGACGGAGAGTTCGCCTTCTCTCTCCAGGGTGTATCCGGCCCTCTCCTTCGGTTCGACCAGCAGCTCCTCGGCGGATAGCGTTATCTCTTCGCCGTCTACGGCTACCGTTACGTCTTCTCCGGCGGCCGCCCGCGCCCCCGACTCGGGGGGAGCTTCGGCGAGCGCTGCCCGGATGACCGGCGCGAGCCGCCCGTACTTCGGCCCGACGAGGCTCAGATTTGGCTTCAAGTCGTAGGCGACGACGTCTTCTTGTCGCCCGAAGCGAAGCTCCTTGACGTTTAGCTCGTCCAGGATGATCTCCTGCAAGCTAGTTACGCCTTCCCGAAACTTGGGACCTTCGTTTGCAACCACCACGACCTCCCGCAGCGGCTGGCGGGTCTTTATAGCGGCTGTGTTGCGGGCCGCGCGCCCGAGGGCGACGACCCGTCGCGCCGCCTCCATCCTGGTGGAGAGATCCCGGTCCACGAGCGAGGCGTCTACCTCGGGCCAGTCGGCCAGATGTACGCTCTCCGGGGCTTCCGAATGCTGGTTTACGACCAGGTTCTGGTAGAGAGCCTCGGCGACGAAGGGGGTGAAAGGGGCCGTCAGCTTCGCGACCGCGACCAGGCACTCGTAGAGGGTGGAGTGGGCGGATTTCTTGTCCGTGTCGTCCTCCCCCTTCCAGAACCGGCGGCGGCTGCGCCTAACGTACCAGTTGGAAAGTTCGTCCACGAACTCCCCGATGGCGCGCCCGGCGGCCGTCACGTCGTATGCGTCGAGCTTCTCGGTGACGGTCTGCACGGTTAGCTGCAATTCGCTCAAGGCCCAGCGGTCCATCAGGGTCCGTTCCTCCGGCGGCACGAAGTCTTTCTCGGGGTCGAAGCCGTCTATGCGGGCGTAGGTTACGAAGAAGGAATAAGTATTCCAGAGGGTGAGGAGGTATTTGCGGACGGCTTCGTCTACCTGGTCTTCGGAAAAACGGCGGGTGTTGCCGGGGCTGGTTGCGGTGAACAGCGCCCAGCGGAGGGCGTCGGCGCCCTGCTTCTCGAAGAGGGTCCAGGGGTCAACGACGTTGCCGCGGCTCTTGCTCATCTTCTCGCCTTCGGCGTCCAGGATTATTCCGAGCACCATGCACGTCTTGTAGGAACTCTCGCCGAAGAGCATGGTGGAGATCGCGAGCAGAGAGTAGAACCAGCCCCGAGTCTGGTCCACGGCTTCGCAGATGTAGTCCGCCGGGAACTGATTCCCGAAAGTCTCTTCCCCGGCACGCGGATATCCCCATTGGGCGAACGGCATGCTCCCTGAGTCGAACCAGGCGTCTATTACCTCGGGGACGCGCGACGCTTCTCCACCGCACTCCGCGCAACGCACCTTTACCTCGTCTATGTACGGGCGGTGGAGGTCTTCGGGGACGGGCGTGAGCGCAACCTCTTTCAACTCGTCGACGCTGCCGGCGACGGTTGTGTGGCCCTCTTCGCAACGCCAGATCGGCAACGGCGTACCCCAGTAACGCTCGCGGGAGAGCGCCCAATCCACATTGTTCCTGAGCCAGTCGCCGAAGCGGCCCCATTTTATGTGGTCGGGAACCCAGGCGATGTTTTCGTTCTCGCGCAGCAACTCGTCCAGGACCGCAGTCGTCCGAGCGTACCAGGCTTTCTTGGCGTAGTAGAGCAGCGGCGTGCCGCACCGCCAGCAGTGAGGATAGGGATGCTCGTACTCCTCGGAACGGAAGAGCAAGCCCTTTTCACGCAACTCCTCGATGAGGCCGAAGTCGGCTGTCTTCACGAACTGCCCGGTGAACTGTCCTACCCGCTCGTCGAAAGTACCGTCGGGCTTTACCGGATGGATGGTCGGCAGGACGTAGCGCCTCCCGGTGCGGGCGTCGTCCTCGCCGTAGGCCGGGGCGGTGTGGACGAGGCCGGTACCCTCGGTCGTCGTCACGTAGTCTCCGAGCACGACGGTGAAGAGGTTATCCGACTCCTCGACGGAGATGTAGTCGAACGGGCGGCGGTACTTCGTGCCTTCGAGGTCGCGGCCTGCCGTCGTTTCGAGTATCTCGTAGGCTTCGCCGAGGACTTTATCCAGGAGGTCTCGGGCAAGTATGAGCTTCTCGCCGTCTGCCCGGACGATTGCGTACTCGACGTTAGGGTTGGCTGCGACGGCGGTGTTGGAGACGAGGGTCCAGGGGGTCGTCGTCCAGATCAGGAGGCTCGTGTCCGGCTCATCTGCAAGCGGCAGCTTCACGTAGACACTCGGGTCCGAGACGGTCTTGTAGCCTTGGGCTACTTCGTGGGAGGAGAGGGAAGTCTGGTCTCTCGGGCAGTGGGCGGTGACTTTGTGGCCTTCATAGAGCAGGTCTTTGTCGTAAAGTTCTTTCAAGGCCCACCAGACGCTCTGGATGTAGGAGTCGTCGAGGGTCTTGTACGGATCGTCCATGTCTACCCAGTAGCCCATCCGGTCGCTCATCGC
>JBBPZK010000192.1:0-3378 GCA_038199155.1 Rubrobacterales bacterium
CCGCGAGAGAGAAGAAGTAATCCGCGGTGCTGGAGAGTAGAGACGAGAAGACCGGGTACGGAGAACCCGTGGATATTCAGCGGGTCAATAAGATCCGGCGAGATTTCGTCGCCAACGTCTCGCACGAGCTAAAGACACCGGCGACGAGCCTGAGGTTGCTGGCCGAGAGCCTGATCGAAGCTATAGACGACGACCCGGAGCAGGCGCGGATTTTTGCCGGCCAACTCAGGGACGAGACCGAGCGCCTCGGCCGCCTCATAACGGACCTCCTTGACCTGGCGCGTCTGGAGAGCGAGAGGGAGGTCGCAAGCCCCCAGCCGGTAGACGTGCGAGGCGTGCTGATGACGGTCCTCTCGCGCTCGAAGCAAGTCGCCCGCTACAAGGACATCACCCTCCGGTGGAAGCGGTTCGGCGAGGCCGGCTGGTACGAAATACTCGGGGACGAGACGCAACTAGCCTCGATGTTCAGCAACCTGGTTGATAATGCGGTCAAGTACACGCCGCCCGGCGGCAGGGTCGAGGTGATCGGCCGCGCGGAGGAGACGGAGCTTGTGGTCAGCATCTCGGATACAGGCATCGGCATCCCGGAAGGGAAGCTTGCCCGGATCTTCGAGCGCTTCTATCGGGTGGACAAGGCCCGCTCCAAAGAGACCGGCGGCACGGGTCTCGGACTCTCCATCGTCCGGCACGTCGCCGCAAACCACGGCGGCCGGGTCTCAGTGAAGAGCACGCCCGGCGAAGGCTCGACTTTCACCGTGCGCCTGCCTCGTTTCTGAGGAAGCCCGGAGAAAATTACTCCCCGGAGCGGGAGCCTAAAGTGAGAAGCTGTTTGTTCCGATAACCGTTTCGCAGGCATGTCACGGGTAGAGGCGAGGTCCGGTAGCGGTTGATGGAAGATAAATTCGGGATCCAACAGGCAAGGTGGAGGCGGGGATGACGATCGCGCGCAGGTTGTGGGTAGGCTTCGGCGTCTTGCTCTTGATCCTGGCTCTGGCTTGCTTGCTCATCGTCAGCAGTGTCATGTCCATACAGAAGGACATCGGGAACATAAGAAATGTCCAGGAACCGGCCCGCGCCGCTGCCTACGAGATGGAAATAAACATGGGCGAGATCGGCCGGGACGTCAGGACGTACCTCGAACTCGGCGACCGGGAGTACCGGGATCGGGCAAAGCAAGACGAAGCCGATTTCGAGAAGTACAAGAGACGTTACGAGAACCTGATCGATACCCCCGGCAAAAAGGCGCAAGCCAAAAAGATCGACTCGCTGTACAAGGAATACGCGGCGGCCGGCGAGTCCCTGATAAACAAGAAAGCCAGCGGCAACGTACCCCGGCAGGATATAAAGAAGTTTTCGAAGCTTCAGGCGGACCTCAAAGACACGCTCGACAAAGGGGTGCAGAAGCAGACGAACCAGCAACTCGACGCCGCGCAAGAAAACGCCGGGAACTCTCTGACACGCGTATATGAAGCCGTCCTCGGCATACTCGGCCTCGGGCTCGTCGTCGGCGGTGTTACGGCGTTCCTGATCGTATGCAGGATCGTCGACAGCGTACACAAACTTAAAGAGGGGGCGGACAGGGTCCGTCAGGGGGAGTTGGACCATAGGATCCAACTAGATACGAACGACGAGCTAGGAGAGGTCGCCACCTCTTTCAACCGGATGGTCGAGATCCGCCAACAGGCTGAAGAGCAGGCACAAGAGAGTGAGGAACGGTTCCGAAGCCTCTCCGAAGCAGCCTTCGAGGGCGTCGCCATTACCGAACGGGGAGAGATACTGGAGGTGAACCGGGCCTTCGCCGACCTGCTCGGGTACAAACCCGAAGAAACCGTCGGGATGAACGCTACGGAAGTGGTCACGCCCGAATCTTGGGAATTGGTGAGCCAGAACATCTCCTCCGGCTACGAAAAGCCTTACGAGGTACTGTTGCTCAGAAAAGACGGGACGACCTTAGAGGCCGAGGTCCAGGGAAAGATGTCTCACTACAGGGGGCGGACTGTCCGGGTAACGGCGCTGCGCGACATCACCGAGCGCAAGCAGTCCGAGAAAGAATTGAAACAGAGTGAGGCCCGTCACCGCGCCGTCGTGGATACGGCTTCAGACGCGATCCTGACCATGACGACCGACGGCATCATCCGCTCCTTCAACCAGGGAGCCGAGCGCATCTTCGGCTACACTTCCGACGAAACTATCGGCCAGCCGCTCAAGATGATCATGCCGGAGCGGTTTCGGGGGGCGCACGAAGCGGGCTTCCACCGATACCTCGAGACCGGCGACGCGCACGTTATAGGCATGGGCACGGTGGAGTTAGCCGGTCTGCGCAAGAACGGCGAGGAGTTTCCGTTGGAACTCTCCCTCGGTGAGATGGACGAGGGAGAGGATCGGTCGTTCACCGGGATCATCCGAGACATCACCGAGCGAAAGCAGGCTGAGGAGGAGCAGCGCAAGAGCACGGATAACCTCGCAGAGGCGCAGCGGATAGCGCATATAGGAAACTGGGAGTGGGACATAACGACCGGAAAACTGTCGTGGTCCGACGAGGTCTATCGCATCTACGGCTACCAGCCTGGAGAGGTAGAGCCAACCTACGAGAAGTTCATGGAGGTGGTCCATCCCGACGACAGAGGGCTGATCGAGGAGTCCGTAAGGAGGACGCTCTACGAAGGCGAACCATATGACTTTAGCCATCGGATAGTCCTGCCGGACGACTCTACGCGCATAGTCTACCGTCGGGCGAAGATCTCCTTCGACGAAGACAAGAAGCCGCTGCAGATGTTCGGCACCGTGCAGGACATCACCGAGCAGAAACAGGCGGAAGAGGAAGTCAAGATCAACAGCAACCTCGTCCAGTTACTACAGATGGTGTCGGCTACCGCCAACGAGGTCACCGACATGGAGGAGGCGACCCGCGTCTGCCTGGAGCTGCTCTGGTCGTACACTGGATGGCCGGTGGGACACGTCTACCTGGTCGACGAAAGCTCCGGGGAACTCGTCTCCACGGACATCTGGCACCTGGAGGACCCGGAGCGCTTCGAGACTTTCAAGAAGATCACGGCGGAGACCACCTTCGCCGAAGGAGAAGGGCTGCCGGGCCGCGTGTGGAGCAGCAAGGAGCCTGCCTGGGCGCGAGACATAAGCAAAGACACAGACTGCCCGAGGGTAAAGAAGGTGGACGATTTGGGTGTCAGGGCCGGGTTCGCGTTCCCGGTGCTGGAGGGCAGCGATGTCGTGGCCGTGCTGGAGTTCTTCTCCACGGAGGTCGTGGAGGCGGACGAGCAACTGTTGGAGATCATGGCGCAAATCGGTGTGCAGATCAGCCGCATGGCGGAGCGTAAGCGGGCCGAAGAGGAGATACTGGACAAGTCGAGCGCCCTCTCA
>JBBPZK010000193.1:0-7683 GCA_038199155.1 Rubrobacterales bacterium
CCGCTGTTAGCTCTTCGTCCCAAAACCTTTTAGCCTCCTAAACTTTCAATCCGCCGGAGCGCGCGCCCTCTGCGAGAGCCGCCACCCGTCCGTGATACCTATTGCCGCCCCGGTCGAAGACGGCAACCTCGATGCCAGCCTCGCTAGCCCGGCTCGCCAGCAACTCGCCGACCTTGTGAGCCGCGTCCTTCCGGTCCTCAGCACCCTCGACCTCTCGCGAGTCAGCCGCGATAAGTGTGTTACCCGCGTCATCGTCGACGATCTGGGCGTAGATATGAACGTTCGAACGGTACACCGAGAGCCTCGGCCTCTCCGCCGTCCCGGAGACCTTCCTCCGGATGCGGGACCGCCGCTTCGCCCGCTGCGCCCGTTTCTCCAAAACCGCCACTAAAACCTCCTGAATTTCATAAACGGTACAACCACTCGACTAGCCGGCCTTGCCGGCCTTGCGCCGGATCTGCTCGTCGCTGTAGCGGATGCCCTTGCCCTTATAAGGCTCCGGAGGACGGACTTTCCTTATATCCGCCGCCGTCTGGCCGACCCGCTGCTTGTCTATCCCGCGCACTACTATCGTCGTGGCGTTCGGGACCTCGAAACTTACCCCTTCGGGCGGTGTGACCGCCACCGGGTGCGAGTATCCAACCTGCAGGTTTATATTCTCGCCCTGCAAAGCCGCCCGGTAGCCGACGCCCGCGATCTGGAGCGTCTTCGTGAACCCGCTCGTGACGCCCGTAACGGCGTTGTAGATGAGTGACCGCGTCAGCCCGTGCATCGCCTTGTGCTCTGGAGACTCCGACGCCCGCTCCAGAACGATGTTCTCGTCCTCCTGGCTAACCGTCACGCCGCGCCCGATCGGCACGGTGAGTTCACCCTGCGACCCGGTTACCTTCACGCTGCGGCCGGAGATCTCGACCTGCACGCCGCCGGGGACTTCGACCGGCGACTTTCCGATTCTCGACATAGCCTCTTCTAACCTTCCCTGGTTTCCTTCGTAAACAACTCTAGTAGATAAAGCAGAGGACTTCGCCGCCGACGCCCATCCGCCGGGCAGTATGGTCGGTGAGTATCCCCTGCGAGGTCGAGAGTATCGCCACCCCGAGACCATCGAGCACCCTTGGGATGTTCAACTGCTTGCGGTAGACGCGACGCCCCGGACGGCTCATCCGCCGCAGCCCGGATATCCCGCGCCTGCCATCGGGGCCGTACTTCAACTCTATGGAGAGCTTAGTCTTTGCGCCGCTCCCGCTCACGGAGAACTCGTTTATGTAGCCCTCTTCTTTCAGGATGCGGGCGAGGTCCGCCTTCAGCTTCGAGTTCGGCATCTCGACCGAGTCGTGCTTCGCCATCTGGGCGTTCCGGATACGAGTCAGGAAATCCGCTATTGGATCGTTAACAGCCATAGTCCTCTACCAACTCGCTTTCATCAGACCGGGGATCTTCCCCTCGTGCGCCAACTCCCGCAGGCAGATCCGGCAGAGCCCGAACTTCCTGTAGTAGCCGTGCGCCCGCCCGCAACGCTGGCACCGGTTGTACTGCCTCACCGGATACTTCTGCGTTTTCCGCTGTTTTACAAGAAGCGCTTTTCTAGTCACTAAATACTCCCTAACTCGTTCTGAAAGGCATCCCGAGGAGCCGCAATAGCTCGCGCCCTTCCTCGTCGGTCTCGGCCGTCGTCACCACCGCGACGTCCATGCCGCGCGTCGCGTCTATCGAATCGTAAGATATCTCCGGGAAGATCAACTGCTCCCGAAAACCTAGCGCGAAGTTGCCCCGGCCGTCGAAGGAGTTCGGGTTTATCCCCCGGAAGTCCCTCACCCGCGGGAGCGCTATCGAGATGAGCCTGTCCAAAAACTCCCACATCCGCTCGCCGCGCAACGTAACCCTCGCGCCGACCGGCATGCCGTCCCGGATCTTGAACCCCGCGATGCTCTTTCTGGACCGCCGTATCTGGGCTTTCTGACCGGTGATCTTCGCCAGGTCCTCCATCGCGCCGTCCATGGCCCGCGAGTTCTGCACCGCCTCACCCACACCCATGTTCACGACGATCTTCTCCACCTTCGGTATCCTCATCGGGTTCTGTATGTCGAACCTCTCCTTGAGGGCCGGAGCGATCTCTTCCCTATAGCGATCCTTCATCCTAGCCATCTATATCCACCCCACTCTTTCTGCTGACCCGGAGCTTCTCCCCCGAATCCGTGAACCGGTACCCTATACGGGTCGGCTCCCCGCTAGAGTCGACGACCATTACGTTCGAAGCGTGTATCGGCGCGTCGAAGGTGTAGAGCCCCTGCTGGTTGGTCTGACTCGGCCGGGCGTGGCGCGTGCGCTCGTTGACGCCTTCCACGATCACCCTGTTCTCCTTCGGCAGGACCTGTTGGACCTCGCCGCGCTTGCCCTTCTCCTTGCCGGATATCACCACGACGGTGTCTCCGCGTTTTACCTTCATACTCATTACAAAACCTCCGGGGCTAGCGAGATGATCCTCGTATAACCCTTGTCCCTGAGCTCCCGAGCCACCGGCCCGAAGATACGAGTGCCGCGCGGAGCGCCGTCGGTGTTGATGACGACTCCCGCGTTCTCGCCGAATCGGATGTAGGACCCGTCGTCACGCCGCGTCTCTTTCGCGGTCCTTACCACCACGGCCCGCACCACCTCGCCCTTACGGACGGCCCCGCCCGGAGTCGCCTCTTTGACGGCCGCCACGATAACGTCGCCGACGCCAGCGCTGCGGCGCTTGCTGCCGCCGAGGATTCGGATGCACAGGATGCTCCTCGCCCCCGAGTTATCCGCGACCTTCAGTCTGGTCTCGTTCTGTATCACTACTCGGCCCTCGACAACACGTATGCCAGACGCCACCGCTTGCGCGCGGAGAGCGGCCTGGTCTCGATGATCCTCACGGTGTCACCCACGTGGGCCTCGTTGCGCTCGTCGTGTACCAAGAACTTCTTCGAGCGCCGGATGCGCTTCTTGTACTTCGGATGCCTGACTAGCGACTCGACCACCACGGTGACGGTTTTCTCCGGCGCGTCCGAGACGACCATCCCGACCCGCTCCTTGCGGGTGTTCCGCTCGGTACCCGCGCTCTGGGCCCTCCCCTCGTCCTGGTCCAATCGCGGACCGGCTGCGAGGGCGGCGTCCGGCTCCTCGACTAGCTCCTGGTTCTCTACCATCGGTTCCTCTGTCAACTCTAACTCTCCTGCTTCTGGTTCAGGGCGGTCAGGAGCCGGGCTATGTTCCGCCGGACTTCCTTTAGCTGCCCTGTGTTCTCCAACTGGCCCGTCGCGTGCTGGAAACGCAGGTTGAAAAGCTCCCGCCGCGTATCCACGATGCGCCGCTCCAACTCTTCGACATCCAACTCGCGCGCCTCCGCCGCCTTCACTGCTGACCACCTCCACGTACGAGGAATCGGGTCTTTATCGGCAGCTTCTGGGCCGCGAGCGACATCGCCTCGCGCGCCAGATCCTCGTTTACGCCGCTCATTTCGAACATAACGCGCCCCGGTTTTACGACCGCGACGTAGCCCTCCGGGGAGCCCTTACCGCTACCCATACGGGTCTCTGCCGCCTTCTTGGTCACCGGCTTGTGAGGAAAGATGTTGATCCAAACCTTCCCTCCGCGCTTGATCTTCCTGGTCATCGCGATACGGGAAGCCTCTATTTGGCGATTCGTGATCCAGGCCGCTTCGAGCGCCTGCAACCCGTACTCGCCGAACTCGATCTCCGTGCCGCCCTTCGCGAGCCCCCGCCTCCGGCCGCGGTGCGGCTTTCGGTACTTGAGCTTCTTGGGTACCAGCATCTCTTATCTCCTGCCTTCTTCGTCTTCGTGAACGCCGTGGTTGATCCAGACCTTCACACCGATCTGACCCATCTGCGTCTCCGACTCCCTGAAACCGTAATCTATGTCCGCATCCAACGTATGCAGCGGAACCCGACCCTCGGATATAGTCTCTTCACGGCTCATCTCGATACCGCCGAGCCTCCCGCCGCACCGGATGCGACACCCCTCGGCCCCGCTCCTCATGGCGCTCTGCAGGGCCCGCTTCATCGTCCGCCGGAAAGCGGCCCGGTTCGCGAGCTGCTCGGCTATCGACTCGGCCACCAGCGCCGCGTTCAACTCCGGCCTGGAGACCTCCCGAACGTTCACCTGAACCTTCTTGCCGGTCAGCCGCTCCAACTCGCCTCTCAGCGCGTCTACCTCGCTGCCGCCCTTCCCGATCACGATGCCGGGACGCGCGGTGTGAACGTCTATGGCGATCTCACCCTGCTCCGCCGCCTTGCGAATTATGACGTTCGCGATGCCGGCGCGCGTGAGCTTCTTCTCGATGTAGGCCCGGATCTTCAAGTCCTCGCCGAGTAGCTCGGCGTAGTCCCTATCCGAATACCAACTGCTCTTGAAATCTACCTTCTCGCCTTTGCGCTTGACGCCGAGACGGAAGCCCTCCGGATGTATTTTCTGACCCATCTACTCCTCCTCGTCTCCGGGCGTGTCTACAGATTCATCTGCGCCGCCGCCAACCTGAACGGCCTCCGGGACGCCGAGTTTGACGGTGATGTGGCTGGTCCGTTTGCGGATCATGGTGGCCCGGCCCATCGCCCGCGCCTGATAGCGCTTTATGGTCGGCCCCTCGTCCACCCGAACCTCCCGGATGAAAAGCTCATCCGGGTCGGCGGCGTCGTTGTGCTCGGCGTTGGCGGCGGCGCTGTTTACAACGTCGCCAACTATCTTCGCGGCCCGCTTGTTCGTGAACTGCAAGATAGATACCGCCTCCGGGTAGCTCTTACCCCGGACCTCATCGGCAACCAACCGCGCCTTGCGAGGGGCGATGCGGACGTATTTCGCTACGGCCTTCACTTATCCCCTCCTGATGGTTCGGTCGTTCTTGACGTGCGTGCGGAAGGTCCGGGTCGGGGCGAACTCCCCGAGCTTGTGGCCGACCATGTTCTCCGTGCAGTAGACGGGCACGTGCTTGCGCCCATCGTGGACGGCTATGGTGTGGCCCACGAACTCCGGATAGACGACGCTCGCCCGGCTCCAGGTCTTCAGCATCCGCTTCTCGTTGTTCTCGTTCATCCGTCGGATGCGCTCCATTAGACGCTCCTCGACAAATGGGTCCTTCTTGGAAGATCTGGTCATTTAGCGCCTCCTTCCTTTCCTGCGCCGCCGGACAATCATCGCGTCCGAAGGCTTGTGCTTCTTACGGGTGGGCGAGCCCTGGGCGATCTTGCCCCACGGCGTTACCGGCACCCGGCCCGGCGTGGTCTTACCCTCGCCACCGCCGTGCGGATGGTCAACCGGGTTCATCACCGTGCCTCGCACCGTCGGCCGTATCCCGAGGTGACGCTTACGCCCCGCCTTGCCCCACCGGACGTTCTGATGAGACTGGTTGCCGACAACGCCCACGGTCGCCCGGCACTCCGCCCGGATCCTGCGACGCTCGCCGCTCGGCAACCGGAGCGTTACCAGCTTGCCTTCGCGGGCGACGAGCTGGGCGCTCGTCCCAGCGCTGCGGGCCATCTGGGCGCCGCGTCCCGGCTCCAGCTCGACCGCGTGGATCACGGTACCGACCGGTATCCGGTTTAGTGGCAGTGTGTTGCCCACGTCTACTTCCGCCTCCGGGCCGCTCTCGACGACCGCCCCAACCGTCAGGTTGCGCGGCGCCAGGATGTAACGCTTCTCTCCGTCATGGTAGTGGAGCAACGCGATGTTCGCCGAGCGGTTCGGGTCGTACTCGATCGAGGCGACCGTCGCCGGAACCCCGTCCTTGTTTCGCTTGAAGTCTATGAGCCGGTAGCGACGTTTGTGCCCGCCGCCGATGTGGCGCGTCGTGATGCGCCCGTTGTTGTTCCGGCCGCCGCTCTTGTGCAGCTTGACGACCAGCTTCTTCTCCGGTTTCTCTCTCGTTACCGAGTCGCGCGTCAGCACGGAGGAGTTCCTCCGGCCAGCGCTCGTCGGCTTGTATCGTCTCGCCGGCATCTACTAGACCCCCTCGAAAAGTTCTATCCGGTCGCCGCCGGCCAGCTTCACGACTGCTTTCTTCCAGGAAGAAGTGCGTCCGCGGGTCAGGCCCTGGCGCTTCGGCTTGCTCTTTACGTTCACCGTGTTGACCTTGTCGACCGTAACGTCGAAGGCGCTCTCCACGGCCAGCTTTACCTGGTTCTTATTGGCCCGCCGGTCTACGTGAAAAGTGTACTTGCCCTCTGTCTCGATCAGGTTGTAGCTCTTCTCGCTGATAACCGGCCGGATTATTACCTGGTGCGGATCCACTTAAATCTCCTCCCGGTTTCCGACGAGGTTCCCATAAGCCGACCGCGAGAACAACACTTCCCGCGCCCGCAGCAACTCGTAAACCCCATACTCTCCGGCCTGTATAACGCTCACCTTCGGCAGGTTCCGGAAAGACAACTCCACGTTCTCGTCCTCATCGGTCAGGACCAACAACACCGGCCCCTGGACCTCCAGTTGATCGAGCAACTCCCTTGCCTGCCTCGTGGAAGGCGCTTCGAAGCTCAACGAATCGAGCACGAAAAGCTCCTCATCTGCGGCTTTGGCAGAGAGGGCGCCGTGGAAAGCGGCCCGCGCTTCTTTGCGGTTGATCTTCTTGCCGTACCGGGCGGGCTTCGGCTTCGGTCCGCCCCAGGTTCCGCCTCCGACGCGGTTCGGCGGCTTGATGTCGCCCGCCCGGGCCCGACCGGTCCCCTTCTGGCGGTACAACTTCCGCCCGGAGCCTCTAATATCGCTACGTCCCTTCGTGGACGCCGTGTAGCTCCGCCGCGCGTCGAGCTCCGCGACCACGGCCCGGTGGATCACGTGTTCGCGAGGCTCCGTCTCGAACTGCGGACCCGAGAGGTCTAACGTAGACTTCTCCCCGCTACGGGCGTCGAATACCTGTGCCTGGGCCACCCTACTCACCAACCTTTCGGATAGTAACTACGGAACCCCTGCCGCCGGGAACGCCGCCGCGCACCCAGATCTCACCACTCTCGGCATCTACGTTGACGACCCGCAGGTTCCTCACCGTAACGCCCCTGTTGCCCATCTGTCCCGGCATCTTCTGTCCCTTGAAAACCCGCGCCGGGTCAGCCGAAGCCCCAACAGAGCCTGGCGCCCGGACGTTGTGCGAGCCGTGAGAGACAGGGCCGCGCTTGAAGCTGTGGCGCTTGATGGTCCCCTGAAAACCCTTACCTTTCGAGGTCGCGGTAACGTGTACCTTGTCGCCGACTTCGAAAACGTCCGCGCCGATGGTCTCGCCGACCTCGCCTGAGACGCCGCGCAACTCCTTGAGATGCTTCCTCGGCGGAGCCTCGTGCTTGGCGAAGGTTCCGGCGTGCGGTTTATTCACCCTCCGTCCATCGACCTGTCCGAAGCCAACCTGAACGGCCTCGTAGCCGTCGGCGTCAGCGGTCCTGACGGCAGTGATGAGGTTCGGCTCCACCTCTATAACGGTCGCGGTTACGAGCGTGCCGTCGTCCTGGAAGGCCTGGGTCATGTGTTTCTTGCGTCCGAATAAAGCAGTCGCCATGACCTAACCCGCCTTTATCTCTATGCTCACGCCGGCCGGCAGGTCGAGCCGCTGGAGCGAGTCGACCGTGCGAGGCGTCGGCTGCTGGATGTCTATCAGGCGCTTGTGCGTGTGCAACTTGAAGTGCTCCCGCGAGTCCTTGTCCTTGAACGGACCCCGGATCA
>JBBPZK010000194.1:0-32281 GCA_038199155.1 Rubrobacterales bacterium
AGCCGGAGAAACGTCTCCTCCGCCAGGCGTTTGACGGCTGGCTCCCGGAAGACTTCCTGTGGCGCAAGAAAGCCCAGTTCGGCGACGGCTCCGGCGCGGCCTCTGTCCTCAGGAAGCGCATGGAAGAGAGCGTCTCAGAAGAGGAGTTCGAGCGCGAGCAGAATGATGTAGAACCTCCGCTACGCACCCGAGAGGAACTGGCCTACTATCGCATCTTCGCAGAACATTTAGGGGAGGTGCGCCCGAAGCACACCATTGGCCGCTTCGCCACGGCGTGACCCGAAGCCATCACGCCGTGGCACATTCCTGGCGGAAGGTTAAGAGTAGTACTCGGGAGCCTTTTTGAACTTGGGCCACTCCTCCGGGTCGTGGCCCGTGACGAGTGTGGCGTCGAGGGCTTCCACGGTGCGACGGACCCTACGCGTGGAGTTGGCTACGTCGGCGGCGGAGTGGATCAGGCCGGGCAAAGCTGTCTCATTGTAGTGATCCATTGTATAACACGCGTCTGCGGTCAGCATCATCGGGCCTTCGCCGGGAAGGTCCACGATGAGCGAGGTGTGGCCCGGCGCGTGTCCGGGCGTAAAGAGCGTTTTCATGGTCCCGTCACCGAAGAGATCGTAGCCGTCGTCGTGTTCGCCGTCGAGAAAAAGCCAGCTTACGTCCCGGTCGAAGTCCGGGCGGATGTAGGCTGGTTTCTGGAACCAGTCGGGGGTGTAGGCGTACTGTAGCTCCCGGCGCTGCACTATGTACTCGGCGTTCGGGAAGTGGCCTATCGCACCGGAGTGGTCCAGGTGCAGGTGGGATTGGACGACGTAGCGGATAGAGGCCGGGTCGATGTCCAGCCTCTCCAGTTGGTTGAGGACGAAGTCGTCCTCGCTCATTACCGGTTCGTAGGCGTCCGTAACGGCTCCCCAGTGGCCGCGGGCGTCCTGGGCAACTTCGAGGGCGTTGCCGCCGTCGTAGAGGACGTTACCCCTGGGGTGCGTGATCAGAAAAAAAGGAACGGGGATCTCATACGGGTCCCCAAGCCCCTGGTTCATCTTGATGAACTGCACCTGGGTCTTTAAGCTCCCGCACTCCATCATGTACAGTCGTAGATCATCCGACATTGTTTCTCCTTTCGGTCGAAAGCATTTCAGCTTGCCAGCACTTCAGCTTTTTGCTGACTAGCTCTATTTACCAATTCTCCATCGACTCGCGGAGTATGTTCGCGAGGTCTTCTTCCGTCGTTTCGCGGGGGGCGCCCACGAGAAGGCGTTGCTGCTTCATGGCTCCTTCGACCAGTTGGTCTATGTCACCCTCGTCGTATCCGAGTTCCCGGACGCCGCTCGGGGCGCCGACGTCTTTCATCAGTTGGATCAGGATTTCCGACAGCGTGTTCTCGTCGGCTTTCTCTATCCTCTTGCCGGCGAGTAGCTCCGCGACCTGCCGGTGACGTTCCGGCTGGGACTCGTAAGTAAAGCGGAAGGCTGATGGGGCCGTGACGATCACCGACCAACCGTGTGGCACGTAGGGATGGTCTACTTCGTAGCCGGGTGGCTGGTACTCGTGCTTGAGGCTTGCTATCGGGTAGGCGCAGGCGTGCGGGATATGGACCCCCGCCGAGCCGAAGCCGATCCCCGCCAGAGAAGCACCGAGCATCATCGCGCCGCGCGCCTCGACATCCTCACCGTTCTCGACGGCCCGCCGTAGATATTTTCCGCCGTATTCGAGCGCCTTGCCAGACCACATATCCGCTATCGGGTTCGCCCCCTGGTAGGGCGGACGGTCTCCAGGAGAGTCTGACTTCGGGCGCTCGTCGTAGGGTTTTGAGAGGTAGGATTCGGCAGCGTGGCAGACTACATCAAGGCCGCAGGAAGAGGTGACACCCGAAGGTAGACTCATGGTGAGGAGCGGGTCCACGACGCCCCGGTCCGGCCTCATGTACTGGTGCGAGATTCCCGTTTTCACCTTCTGATCCGGGATGTCCAGGATCGCGACGGTCGTCGCCTCGGCGCCGGTCCCAGACGTGGTCGGGATGGCGAGAAGCGGTTTTAGAGGCGAAGGCGGTTTCTTGCCGCCGCCCACGGGCGGGTTGACGTATTCGATGATCTCACCGCCGTGCGTCGCTATGAGGTTGCTCACTTTCGCCGTGTCGATGCTGGATCCACCACCGACAGCTACAAATCCGTCGAAGTCGCCTTCTACGGCGAAGTCCGCCGCAGCCTGGAAGGAGTCCGCTGTCGGCTCCACCCGTGAGCGGTCCCAGACCTCGACCTCTATCCCTTCGGCCTCGATCAACTCCTGAATATGCCCCGTTATATTCGTCTTCACCACGCCCGGGTCCGAGATGAGCATCACCCTTTTCACACCCATCCGCTTGAGTTCCCATCCGGCCTCCTCGGAAGCGCCGGGACCATACTTCAGAGGTGTTGCTTCCATCGTAAAGATGGTCTCGTGCCTGGAATTCCCGTTGCCTTGCATAACGGCTCCTTTCCCTTCCGGTCTCTCCCGTCCCCGAAACATAGATGTACCCTCAATATATCCTCGCCGTAAACCAGCGGCAAGCAGAAACTACCCGAAATCGAGCTTTACGCGATGATCCTCATCGAGGGTTAGCGAGGCGGAGAATGATTTGCCGGCTTTGCTCTTGAAACCCTTGAGATTGCCGGTCTCGCCCCGTTCGAGGAGCTGCCGGGCCTGCGCGGCGCTGACCTTCTTGCCAGCGACGGTCTTCCAGATCGCGAATTTACAGCCGCTACTCTTCCAGGCCGAGCATCCGTAGGCTTTCTTTGTCTCGACGACCGGGGCCCCGCATTTCGGGCACGCTCCGAGCGGCTCCCGGCTCAAGGTGACCGTCGGGGAGGCGACCTTCTCTCCCTCCATGCCGCGCACCCCTTCGACGACCGAGGCGGCGAAGATCCCTATCTCCTCCATGAAGCCCGCGCGCCGCTCCGAGCCACGCTCCATCGCGGCGAGCCGCTCTTCCCAGTTGGCGGTCAGTTCCGGGGAGGAGAGCGGACTTTCCCCGAGCAGACGGATCAGGGCGCGTCCTTTCTCCGTCGGGACGAGCACTTTCTTCTGACGTTCCAGATAGCCGACCTTGATGAGCCGCTCGATGGTCGCCGCCCGGGTGGCCGGTGTCCCGAGGCCGGAATCCTTCATCGCCTGTCGCAACTCCTCATCTTCGACGAGCTTCCCGGCCGTCTCCATCGCCCCGAGCAACGCCGACTCCGAGTAACGTGGCGGCGGCTTGGTCTCCCCCTCTTTAGCCGCTGCCTTCACAACGGCCCACTCCTGTCCCCGCTCTATTTCGGGCAGGACCAGCGGCTCCTTCTCCCTCTTTCCCCCGACGCCGTCCGGGTAGAGTCTGCGCCATCCGGCCTCCAGCACAACCCTGCCCCGCGAGAGGAAAGTCTCACCCCGCACCACGGTCACGACGGTAGTGTTCTTGAAGCGGGCGGTTGGGAAAAAGACGGCCAGGAAACGACACGATACAAGATCGTAGACCTTCGCCTCATCCGGCGGCAGCCCTCCGGAAGACTTCTTGCCGGTCGGGATGATGGCGTGATGGTCGGTGACCTTCGCGTCATCCACTATGCGTTTGCTGATCGGGAGTTTCGGCAGGTCGAGCAACTCTTTGGCGAACGGGGCGAGGTCCGGGAGTGATTCGGCGGCCGCGACACGCTTTTTGAGCGTCGTAACCATGTCTTTGGAGAGGTAGCGACTGGAGGTGCGCGGGTAGGTGATGAGCTTCCGCTCCTCGTAGAGCGCCTGGGCGGCCCGCAGCGTCCGCTCGGCGGTGAAGCCGAACTTCGCGTTGGCGTTGCGCTGGAGCTCGGTCAGGTCGTATAGCAGCGGCGGCTTCTCGGAGGTCTCCTTCTGCTGCACTTTTTCTACCGTTCCGGTCCCGCCCCGGACTTTCGCCACGATAGCCTCGGCCGCTTCCTTCTCCTTCAGGCGGCCTTGCTTCCCCTTGAACCAGAGGCCGTCGTAGGTTGATCCGTCGCACTTAAAGCGTGCGTGGACGGTCCAGAACTTCTCGGGTTTGAAGCTCTCTATCTCCTGCTCACGGTCGACTATGAGCTTCAGGGTCGGGGTCTGGACGCGGCCGACGGAGAGGACGTTGCCGGGTCGTCCGAAGCGGGCGGAGTAGGCGCGGGTCGCGTTCATACCGACGATCCAGTCGGCCTCGCTGCGGCTGCGGGCGGCGTCTTCGAGCGGTTTCATGCTCCGCCCGTCGCGCAGGGATGCGAAGCCTCCCCGGATAGCCTCGGGGGTGAGGGAGGAGATCCAGAGCCTACGGACCGGCTTTCGGCAACCGGAGAGCCCGTAGAGGTAGGCGAAAATAAGCTCCCCCTCCCTCCCCGCGTCGCAGGCGTTGACGATCTCGGTCACCGCGGAATCTTTCAGAAGCCCTTTGACAATGGCGAACTGCTCTCGCGTCCTGGAACTTACCCGGACCTTGAACCTCTCCGGCAGGATGGGCAGGGTCTCCAGACGCCACCTCTTGTACTCTTCGCCGTAGGCATCGGGGGGCGCCAGCTCCACCAGGTGTCCCAGCGCCCAGGTGACGGTCCACCCATCACCGGTCAGAGAGCCCTTCTCGCGGTGGTGCTTTCCAAGGGCGCCCGCTATGTCCCGTCCCACTGACGGTTTCTCGGCGACGATCAACCTCATACCCGAAGTATAGGCGATGGCTACCGGCTCTCCATCCCACTCTTGACTTCAGGATTCGTGTATCTCGCCGCCGAGTATCTTCTCGTCGCTGGCTCCGGGGTTTCTGTCGACGGTTTCGTAAGTTATCCCGACCTTCGGGTAATGTCCGATGAAATGAGGCGCGTTCAGGTTCGCATCTACCTTGCCGCTCTGCCCGACGATGAAGGTACCCCCGCTGACGCGCCGACCGTCTTTCACGAACCACAGCTCATAGTACTGTCCGTCCTTACAGGGCGGCAAGCCCCACGCGTCGAGCTTCACTCGCACGTTCATCCCCGAGTCGTAGAGAAGGACTTTGCCTCCCGCCTGGGCGGATGGGCCCTCCGGCCGAAGGGTAGCCGAGGCCACAGTAGTAGGGCCAAAGACACCCGAGGCGTACAGGGTCGCGGCCAGGGCGAACAGCACCAGGACAGTTGCCGCCGCGGCCAGCGGCGCCAAGTATCTCTGGCGCCGCTGCGGCAGCTGGTCCATGAACCTGGTCTTCAATCCCGGTGGCGGATGCTCGGACATCCACGCCAGCTCTGTCATGTGTTCGTGGGCCCACCAGAGCTCTCGCTCTTCCAGCCGGCATTCGGCACAGCGGCGCAGGTGATCCTCGACCCTCTGCTCCTCCTCCGGGTCCAGGGCGCCGAGCAGGTAGGGACCGAGAAGGTCGCGTACTCTCAGGTGCTCATTCACCCCGGTGCCCTCGTTCCTCGTCGGGGTCCATCCTCTCGCGCAGAGTCCGTAGCGCGGCGGTGGTCCTGCTCTTTACCGTCCCGAGGGGCGTATCCGTGCGCCGGGCTATCTCTCGCTGGGAGAGCCCTTTCATGTAGGCCAGGGTCAGAACTTCCCGGTGCACCGGGGAGAGCGTTGAAAGAGCGACAGCCAGGTCAAAGCTGCGAGACACGATGCCGGCGTGATCTTGCTCTCCCATGATCGGCAGAGTAGCGCCATCGACGGTCCGCACCCGTGCCTTGCGCCGGCGCGCCATGTCCGTCGCCCGGTTCCGGGTTATGCGATAGAGCCAGGTTGCGAAGCTCGCCCTCGAGGGATCAAAACTCGCGGCGTTTCGCCACACGGACAGAAAAACGTCCTGAGCCAGGTCTTCCGCAAGCCCCCAGTCACCCAGGTACCGCACGCCCATGCCGTAGACCAGCGCTCCGTAGTGATCGTAGAGTTCCGAAACAGCACGCTCTTCGCCCGAGACCGCTATCTTCTCCATCAGAGTTTCGTCTTTGATGCGACCTGCCCCAGGCTTCTCCCAGCGGTCTGCAAAGGAGAGATGTCTCTTCTCAACACTCTCTTCCTCGTTAATAATAGCCTGCCGCGCGCCGGTACGTGCGGGGTTACCGCAAACCTCTGGATCTCGCGTCGTCGCTCGGCTCATCATATACAGGTGCATACGTCGGGCGCGGGCCAGCGGATTGCGACCCGCACCCTTCCGGAGCCTGACGAGGATAAGCCGGTACAGCGGCTCAAGGCTCCGTAACGTGATCCCGGCTCTCCGGCGATCCAAAGTACGTTGCTGGCCCCGAAGGCGGCTCTGAGGGCACCCGCCAGCGGCGGCCCGACCAGCAACGAGGAGCGCTCCATCGCCTGAAAAGCAGAGTTCGCCCGCTCCCTCGGCATCCCGGTTTTCCGGGCGAGGTCCGAGATCAGGTTGAGCCGCGCGCTCGAGCCCGGCGCGTCGAAGAAGCTTCCCAGAAACACCAGCGCCAGAAGTTGCCAGAAAGCGAGACCGACGGTGTCATAAAGTAGCGGTATCATCGCCACGGTTACCCCACTCATAACGTCGGCGGCGATGCTGGTTCGCCTGAAACCCAGCCGGTCCACCATCGGACCACCGAAGAACCCCGCCAGGACGAGGGCCAGCGCGATGGCCCCACCACTCAAGCCGGTCTTGGCTGCGCTGCCGGTCGTGTGCACCACGAACCAGGGTACGGCGACAAAGGTCAACGAGTTGCCAACCATCGAGAACGCCCCCGCCCCCAACAAAGCAAATACCGGGGCTCGTCCCACCCGTTCTGTTGAAGTCTCCCTACTCACAAACCGGCAGGTTATCCAACCCAACTGCCATCAGCAAGGGTGCCGCCTTCTGGTATAATTCGTGACTCAATTGGAGGAGTGGCCGAGTGGTTGAAGGCGGCACCCTGCTAAGGTGTTATACCTCTCAACGGGGTATCGAGGGTTCGAATCCCTCCTCCTCCGCACTTCCTTGTATACCAGGTATCACCCAAACCATGGCGCAAGAAAAGAGGGCCGGTATATGAACCGGCCCTCTCAGCCTATCTGAACGGGGATGGACAGCCCGCCGACTCCGGAAGGAGCGCTGGTCTCTCTACTGTGCATTCCCCTTCATAGGCTTGGCGAAGCGCACGCTCTCTCTAGGCCATGCCGCGCAACTCGGCGACCATATCGAGGCCCTGCTGCTTGCACAGGTCCTTGGGGCGCATTATCGCCTGCTCGTCCAACAGGTTCCGGGTCCTTGCCTCTTTTTCGAGGTGACGCTCGATGACGTCAATGGCCTGATCAACCTCCTCGCGGGTGTGCTCGCGCACCTTCTCGTGATTAATGGTGAGGGTCATTTATCTGTCACCTCCTCTCCTTAGCGGATTGGGCGGAGATTGTAACTTTTGATCCGCCCGGCTTTTCATCAGAATACGGGCGGACCCGGCCCTTGTCAAGAATGAATTTTCTTTTTTTCTGAAGACGCTACAATTTTGTTTCCATGCACATAGATGCGCCCCAGGGGAAGAGATCTTATTATCCAGATGTCCTACCCGGAGGTGAAAGCACTTTCCACCAGGCGCGGCGCCACGAATAAGACGTTCTCGGAGAGGCGAAAGCCGGGTTCTTTTTCTTAGCCAAGCCGTTTGAGAAGTCGGGCGGCGCTGTTGCTTTACGGGCGCGTATTCCAGGATGCTTTCAGGTAGCGTTCGACTGCGCGGCCGGCGCGCTCATCCGGATGCCCTCCTTTGCTGGATCAAGCCATAAAGGATCACTTTGCCCTCCACTTTACACACCGGCTCACGGCTCGCTACAACCTTCCGCCCATCTTGTAGCTCGGCCTTTCTTATATGCTCTGAAACGAGGAGAAACGAAAAATCGAGGTCCGTTGAGAAGAGTACTACCAAAAACAGACCCACCCGTGGCCACTAGCTGGAGCTGGTCTGAATTACCAAGACCAGCTCCGGCTACAAGGTCGAGTGCCTGAGATGCAGCTTACCCGGACCCCAGCGAGAGAGTGTCGAGTCAGCCTGGGAAGCCCAGAGACGAGATCACAAGGCTTCCCATAAGACAAAAACTCCGCGCTCTCTAGTTCCTGAACCTGTGGATCAAGGCGGCCCCGGAGATGAGGAGTAAGCTACCACCTATAAGGCCACCCAGCGGCACACCACCAGTGTCGGGCAACACCGTTATTCCGGGAGCACCTCCGCTGGATCCCGACTTCTGCTGGGTAGAGCCTTGCTCGCTAGAGGTGACTTCCTTGACGGGAGCCGCAGGTTCCTTGACTTGCTTCACCCGGGCGGTCGTCTCTTCTACCGGGGGAACCGTCTGCTCTTTCTGGGTGGTTGCACGAGGAGCTGGAGCAGGCGGGGGTGTTGGGGTGGTCTTCTCCGGCAGGTTCTCGAAACCCTTGGGCGGGGCCGCGAGATGCTGTACGATCCTCTGCCTGACCGTGGAATCCGGCTTCACGAGATCCGGCGGCGGCGTCTCCAGGACGTTGGGGCTGGGAGCCGGCGGTAGCGGCGCGTACTGATCCTGGGCGGGTGTCGGAGCAACGGGAGGTGGTGACGGCGCGTACTGATCCCCCGCAGCATACTGGTCTTTCGCCGGTGGCTGCGGCGATGCCGAGGTCCCTCCAGGTGACGCCGCAGCCGGTGCGGCATTGTCGCTTGTCGTGGAGCCACCTTGCGTGGAGCCACTGTTCGCGGCTTTGGCGGTGTAGGGTCCAGTCGGGGTCGAAGTATCCGCGTAGGCTACGTCAACCGGTGCGGCGCCAGCGGCGGTCAGGCCGATGTACTCTGCGGCAGCCTGCGAGAGATCGAGGTCCCTCCCCGCCACGTAAGGGCCGCGATCGTTTATGCGGACCACGACGGACTTACCGTTGTAGGTGATGATCAACTTAGTCCCGAACGGAAGCGTCTTGCTGGCTGCCGTATAATCGTTCGGGTTGAAAGGCTCGCCACTCGCGGTCGTAAGGCCCGCGAACCCCGGTCCGTACCAGGAAGCGACGAGCTGCTCCGCCCTGACCGTACCAGCCCCATATAGCAGAGACGCCGAGCAGATCAACGCCGCCAGAAAAAAGACCAAAAACCTGCGCGGCAACGCGCCACGAGTACCAACCAATGAATCCCCCTCCAGAGATTGTTTTATGACGGCGTTTTTCACCGCCTTAAGAAGGACAAAAGTACCAGCATCTACGTCTCAGTTGAAGACACGTCATAGTATTTTCGTAACTAACCACAACATGTTGTATGTGCCACACCTACACCATCTATCGAAAAGGTCTTTAGATCTGAGTTTGCATCTCTGAATGAGAAAGTGTCTACAACCTCGGAGGGTAGAATATAGTAGCTAATAGGATAGGCAGATAATGGCATGAGAGAGATGAGAGGTGGCCGATGAAATACCGGAGTCTGGGAGATACTGACGTTCGCGTATCCGAGGTCGGGTTCGGAGTCTGGACCGTCTCGACGGGCTGGTGGGGCGAGGTGGATGACGACCGCTCGGTGAGGCTGCTGCGGGAGGCTTACGAGAAAGGGATCAGCTACTTCGACACCGCCGACACGTATGGTTCCGGCAAGGGTGAGACGCTGCTCGCGGACGCCGGGTTCACCTCCGGGAACATGCGGGACGGGGTCGTGATCTCCACCAAGATCGGCTACGATTTCTACAACCATACTGCCCGCCGCGGTCAGCAAGAGCGTCCGCAAGTTTGGTCCGAGGAGTTCATCCGGTTCGCCCTGGAGCAAAGTTTGCAGAGGCTCGGCACCGACTATATAGATTTCCTCCAGCTACACAACACAAAGATGGATGCCATCGAGGACGATGCGCTCTTCGCGCTAATGGACGAGTTCAAGAGTGAGGGCAAGGTTAGATCTTACGGCGTCGCCCTCGGGCCGAAGATCGGCTGGCTCGAGGAGGGCGTCAAGGCGATGCGCGAGCGGGGCGTCAGCGGCGTGCAGATGATCTACAACATCCTGGAGCAAGACCCCGGCCGCGGGCTCATAGAGACGGCCCGCGAGACCGACACCGGCCTGATCGTTCGCGTCCCCCACTCCAGCGGGATGCTCGAAGGCAACTACGACGAGAACACGACCTTCGGCCCGAATGACCACCGCCGCCACCGGCCGAAGGAGTGGTTGTTCGGCGGCCTCAAGAAGGTCGAGCAGCTGGACTTCTTGACGGAGGAGAGAACCCTCGGACAGGCCGCCCTCAAGTTCTGCCTTGCATCCCCCGAGGTCGTCTCGACACTGCCGAACATCTACAACGAAGAGCAGATAGAAGAGTTCACGACCGCCCCGGACACCCCGGACCTGACCGGAGAAGAGATCTCCCGCGTCGCCGAACTCTACGAGAACAACTTCGGCCTCGAGCCGGCCGCGAGGAGGTAGAAAATGACCGAGACCCAGACCCGTCAGCAAACGACCGATACGGAGAAGCTTCCCGCCCAGTACATAAACTACATCTTCTTCAAGCTCGACCCGCTCTGGAGACGCCTGCCGGACGAGGAGCGGGAGCGAGGTAAGAAGGAGTTCCTCGAAGCCGCCGAGGGGCACGCGGGGGAAATGCTCCTACGCTCTTTCTCACTGATGGGTCTCCGCCAGGACGCGGACTTCATGCTCTGGAGGATCGGCTACGACCTGGACGCCTTCGAGAAGATGACCGCCGCCCTCATGAAGACAGGGCTCGGGAAGTACCTGAACGTCACCTACTCCTACTTCGGGCTTGCCCGGCGTTCCATATACGTCGGGGAGCAGACGCCCGGCTTTGAGAACCGCCGCTACATCGTCCCCGGCGAGGGCGACTACCTCTTCGTCTACCCGTTCGTCAAGACGCGGGAGTGGTACGGGCTCTCCCTCGAAGAGCGCCAGCAGATGATGAACGAGCACATGCAGATCGGCCGCAAGCACTACCCGGTAAAAAACAACACCGCATACTGCTTCGGCATAGACGACTACGAGTTCATCCTCTCATTCGAGGCCGAGTCACCCGAGAAGTTCCAGGACCTGATGATGGAGCTCCGCGAGAGCGAGGCGAGCAGCTACACCGAACTAGACACCCCGATCTTCACCTGCCGACGCAAACCAATCCTCGAAATTCTCGAAACTTTAGGATAATTAACAATTATCCTCTAGCGCCCGTGTGTTGTACTCAGGTACAATAGCCGCACGCACCAACTGCGGCCGGAGGGCTCCCATTATGGCCCTCCGGCTGAATTCATTCCGCACACATCTGTTTCATCAGATCTTCCTAGACGAAGAGCTTCGGCCCTGTATAATAATCCCGACATGATTACTCGGATTAAAAAACAGGCAGGAACGAAGGTCACGGAACTGGTGGGCAACACGCCGCTTTTGGCGTTGCCGAACATCGGGAGGGAGACGCCGGGAGTAGAGATCTACGGTAAGGCAGAATGGTACAACCCCGGAGGTTCGGTAAAGGACCGTCCGGCGCTATGGATGATCCAGGACGCCGAGAGGAGCGGCCGGCTAACGCCTGAGAAGACCATACTCGACGCGACTAGTGGAAACACGGGTATAGCCTACGCCTGGATCGGGGCTTCCCTGGGCTACAAGGTGAAGCTGTGCATGCCGAAGAACGCCAGCGAGGAGCGGAAGAAGATCCTACGCGCCTACGGCGTCGAGTTCGTCCTGACGGACCCCGGCGAGGGCTCGGACGGGGCGATCCGGGAAGCGAGGCGGCTCTACGCCGAGGACCCCGAGCGGTACTTCTACGCGGACCAGTACAGCAACCTGGCCAACCCGCGGGCCCACTACGAGTCGACGGCCCCGGAGATCTGGTCGCAGACCAGTGGTGAGATCACCCACTTCGTTGCGGGACTCGGGACGAGCGGCACTTTCGTCGGCACGAGCCAGCGGCTCAGGGAGTACAACCCGGATATAAAGGTCATCTCCTTCGAGCCCGACTCACCGTTCCACGGCCTCGAAGGCATGAAGCATATGGAGAGCGCTATCGTGCCCGCGATCTACGACCCGACCATCGCCGATGAAAATCGTCGTACCGCGACGGAGGACGCTTACGAGATGGTCAAGCGTATCGCCCGCGAAGAGGGCATCCTGGTCGGCATCTCCGCCGGTGCCGCCGTGGCGACCGCGTTGCAGGTAGCGCGGGAGATAGAGAGCGGAACGGTCGTCACCATCCTTTGCGACGGGGCGGACAAGTACCTCTCCGAGAGCTTCTGGGAGGATTAGGTTTGGCGCTCAAGATAGGCCGGGGAGATCTCGGGCACATCCACGACCACGCCCGCGAGGCGTACCCGGAAGAGTGCGCCGGGGCGCTTATTGGGATGGATGTCGAGGGGATGAAGATCGTGGTGGACGTGTGGCGGGCCGAGAACACGCACGAGGACGAGCGCAGCCGCCGTTTCCTGATCGAACCTTTGAAGATAAAACAGTTCGAGGATCAAGCGGCCGAGAGGGAGATGGACCTGCTCGGGTTCTACCACTCCCACCCGGACCACCCGGCCGAGCCCTCCGAGTACGACCGGGACCACGCCTGGCCCGGCTGGTCCTACATCATCACCTCGGTTGGCAAAGAGGAGATCAAAGACACCCGTTCCTGGGTCTTACGGGGAGACCGCTCGAGCTACGACGAAGAAGACCTCGTAGAGTAAATTTCGAGAACAGAGGAGTTTCTATAATGGCTAAGATCAAGATCCCAACGCCCTTGCGGCAGTACACGGGCGGCAACTCCGAGGTGGAGGTCGGAGGGCAGACCGCCGGAGAGACGCTCGGCAAGCTCGCCGACGAGTACCCGGACTTGAAACAGCACCTATACACCGGCGACGGCAAGCTCCGTTCGTTCGTAAACGTGTACAAGGGCGACGAGGACATCCGCTACCTCGACGGCCAAGAGACCGAGGTAGCCGAGGGCGACGAGCTCTCCATCATCCCCTCCATCGCCGGAGGCCGGTAGGTCCCGCCGATTTCATACAGAGAGGTTTCGTAACATGCAGACAAGGCAGCCTTTAATAGAGTCGCCCAACGGGGCGGTCGAGCTCTCCAACGAGGAGATCTCACGTTACAGTCGCCACCTCATAATGCCGGAGGTCGCGCTCGACGGGCAGAAGAAGCTCAAGCAGGCAAAGGTACTAACTATCGGGGCCGGAGGGCTCGGATCACCGCTGGCGATGTATCTGGCGGCGGCCGGGGTCGGGACCATCGGCATCGTCGACTTCGACGTGGTTGACGAGTCGAACCTGCAGCGTCAGATCATCCACGGCACCTCCGACGTCGGGAAGCCGAAGATGGAGAGCGCGAAAGAGACGCTAAAGAACATCAACCCGAACGTCGAGGTCATCGGATACGAGGAGCCTCTAAGCAGCGAGAACGCGCTGGAGATCTTCGCGGACTACGACGTGATCGTGGACGGCACGGATAACTTTCCGACCCGCTACCTGGTAAACGACGCGTGCGTCTTGCTGGGCAAGCCGAACGTATACGGTTCCATCTTCCGCTTCGAGGGACAGGCGAGCGTGTTCTACGCCGAGGAAGGCCCCTGTTACCGCTGCCTCTATCCCGAGCCCCCACCTCCCGGTTTGGTGCCGAGCTGCGCCGAGGGCGGTGTCCTGGGGATACTGCCGGGCGCCATCGGTGTCGCGCAGGCAACCGAGACCGTAAAGCTCATACTCGGGATCGGCGAGCCGCTCATCGGACGTCTTTTGCTCTACGACGCACTCGGGATGAGCTACCGGGAGATGAAGCTCCGCAAGGACCCGAACTGCCCTGTCTGCGGCGAGAACCCGACCGTGACGGAGTTGATCGACTACCAGGAGTTCTGCGGCATCCCTCAGGCGGCGGCCGCCGAGCAGGAGAACGGGGTACCGGAGATTTCCGTCGGCGACCTCAAGAGCAAGCTGGACAACGACGAGGACGTGTTCGTGCTCGACGTGCGCGAGCCGCACGAGTACGAGGTGGCGAACATCGGGGCGAAGCTGATCCCACTCGGAGAGCTTCCCCAGCGCCTTGCGGAGCTCGACCAGGACGACAACTTCGCTATCCACTGCAAGAGCGGCGCCCGGAGCGCGAAGGCCGTGAAGCTGTTGCAGGACGCGGGCTTCGAGAACGTCTACAACGTCAAGGGTGGCATCACCGCCTGGAGCGAGGAAATAGACGCGAGCGTACCCAAGTACTAAGTTCACAAAAGCAAGCAACATCGCGGGGCCGGGGAAAACCCGGCCCCGCTTTTCGTTGGAGCTACCCCGAGTAGAATGCTAGGATTGCGACAGCTATCCTGGAGGTTGGCATGACCGAGGCCACCAAGACCTGCGTGGAGTACCGGCCGGTGGTGCTCCACACGAGCCCGGCGCTAACGACGAGCGAGGAACAGTTCTTCGAGTTCTGTCAGCCAGACAAAGACTGGCGCATCGAACGCACCTCTGAGGGAGACCTGGAGGTAATGTCGCCGACCGGAGGAGAGACATGCAACCGCAACCTGAAGATAGCGCTGCAGTTGGGCACATGGACGGAGCACGACGGTACGGTCGTCGCCTTCGATTCTTCGACCGGATTCAGGCTCCCCAACAGCGCGACCCGCTCTCCGGATGCCACATGGGTGAGGCACGAGAGGTTGGCGGACCTCACGGCGAAGCAGAAGCAAAAATTCCTTCCGCTGTGCCCGGACTTCGCGGTTGAGCTTCGCTCCCCGGGCGACGCACTGGCAATTCTCCAGGACGAGATGCGCGAGCACATCGAGAACGGCGCGCGGCTGGGATGGATCATGGATCCACCCGAACGCCGAGTATACGGCTACCGCCCCGGCGTCGAAGCCAAGCGGCTCGACGAGTCATTCTCACTCTCTGGTGAACCGGAGCTTCCGGGCTTTGCGCTCGACCTGCGCAAGCTCTGGGAACCAGGCTCCTAGTTGCGTGCGCTAGCCCCAAAGATCTTCGACGGTCATAACGACACCCTGCTGAACCTCCATCTCCCGGAGAGAAGCGGCGGACGTGGCTTCTTCGAGCGGAGCAAGGTCGGACATATCGACCTGCCGCGCGCTGTCGAGGGCGGGTTCGGGGGAGGTTTCTTCGCGTGTTTCGCCCCGCCGGATCCCGAAAACAACTGGGACGAAGAGTCCGCGTTGCGTCTCTATAAGGATAGCTACGAAGTTCTTCCGTCTCCACCGATAAACCCGGAATACGCGCGAAGGGTGGCTGACGAACTGGCGGCACTGCTCTTCCGCATAGAGGCGGAGTCCGGGGGTGCTCTAAAGGTCGTGCGCGCGGCGATGGAGATCGAAACGTGCCTGCGGGAGGGCGTGCTCGCGGCGGTTCTCCACTTCGAGGGAGCCGAGAACCTCGGCCCGGATCCGGCGGCGCTCGAAGCCTATTACGAAGCGGGGCTCCGCTCGCTCGGCCTCGTGTGGAGCCGCCCGAACGCCTACGCTTACGGCGTCCCGTTCAAGTTCCCGTCCTCGCCCGACACGGGACCGGGCCTGACGGAGAAGGGAAAAGAACTTGTCCGGGAGTGTAACCGGCTCGGCATAATGGTAGACCTTTCACACCTCAACGAGAAGGGTTTCCATGATGTAGCGGAGTTGACAAACGCGCCGCTGGTAGCCTCCCACTCCAACGCGCACGCCCTCTGCCAATCTTCCCGTAACCTGACAGATTGGCAACTCGACACCATCCGCGACTCGGGCGGGATGGTCGGGGTCAACTTCGCCGTTTCGTTCTTGAGGGAGGACGGCCACGACAACCCGAACACCCCGCTGGAGACTGTGGTGCGGCACGTAGACTACCTGGTAGAACGGCTCGGCGTGGACCGCGTCGGCTTCGGCTCGGACTTCGATGGCGCGAAGGTGCCCCGCGAGATCAAGGACGTATCCGGCTTGCCAAAATTGCTGGCGGCGCTGCGCGAAAGGGGCTACGGAGACGAGGATCTATCGAAGCTGGCGCACGGGAACTGGCTACGGGTGCTGCGCACTACCTGGGGCGAGTAGCAGACCTCACCATGAAGATAGGCGGCGCGGTGAGTGTGGAACAGGTTAGCGCTTCCGGGCCAAATACACTCCGGCCAGGATCACCGCCGCGCCAGCGAGTTGTCCTGCTCCGAAGCCTTCGCCTAGTAGAACTATCCCGGCGCTGACGCCGGTCAGGGCAACGAGGTACTGGTAGACGAGCACCCGGTTCGCCCCCACCGATGACACGCCCCGCTGCCAGGCGGCGAATCCGAACGCCGAGGAGCAGAGCGTCGAGTAGAGTGCCGCGAACCACACCCATCCGCCCATAGAACCGGTATCGACGTTCAGGTCAAGCGCGGCGAGCGGGAAGGCCGCAAGCCCTCCGATAAGCATCGGGTAGGCTGCGACCGCGAGCGGTGAGTAGCGCCGGAGCAGCGATAAGGAGAGCACGGTGTAGCAGCCCCAGCAGATGGCGGCGATGAGGATCAAGAAGTCTCCGAGTAGGCTCGTGCCGCCGAGGTCGAGGCCGCCGTAGACCACGGCGCCGACCCCGACGAGACACAGCGCTACCCCGGCTATACCGGAGAGGCGCGGTTTTTCGAGGGAGAGGACGAAGCCGAGGAGCATTCCCCAGACGGGTGCGGTCGAGTAGATCAGGGCCGTGTTGGCAGCCGTCGTAAGGCTCACCCCGATGGTAAAGACCGACTGGGTCGCGGTGATCCCGACGATTCCGAGCCCGAAGACCGGCAGGAAGTCCTTTCGCCTGAGGCGGGTTTCGGGTTCCGAAAAGCGGAGGATCGTCCACAGCAGGCTCCCAGCGAAGGTGAAGCGCGCCGCCGCGAATAGCAGCGGCGGCACGCTCCCGACTACGAGCTTCACCGCCACGAAGTTGGTCCCAAAAAAGAAGACCGTCATGAGCAGTGAGACCTCGACCCATAGCGAAGCCCGGCGTCCTTCCATAGCAGTCAATGCTTTTGGCCCCGCTCTCTAGCGGACGAAGTCCGTACCGGAGTCCAGGGTCTTCACGTAGGAGGCTATGAGGCGGGCGCAGCTCTCGACGTCTTCGAGGTTCACGATCTCGTTCGGGGAGTGCATGTAGCGGTTCGGGCACGAGACGAGGCCCGTGGCGATACCGGCCCGGTTGAAGTGTATGGCGTCGGCGTCGGTCCCGGTGCGGCGCGAGTCGCCCGCCAGCGTGTAGGACATGCCTTCCTTCTCGGCGGCTTCGATCAGGCCGCCGGAGACTATTGGACTCAAGACAGAGGCGCGGGAGATGACCGGCCCGCTTCCGAGCGCATGATCCCCCTCCTCGTTTTTGGAGATGCCGGGCGTGTCGGTGGCGTGGGTAACGTCCACGGCTATCGCGGCGTCCGGGTCGAGGCCGAAAGAGGATCCGCGGGCACCGTTTAGCCCGATCTCCTCCTGCACGCTGGCAACCGCCACCACCTCTGGGGCGATGTCGCCTTCTTCGGAGAGCAGCCGCAGGGCTTCGAGCACCACGAACGCTCCCATCCGGTTGTCCACTGAACGCGACGCGATAAGGCCGTTCGGGAGCTCTATAAGATCCTGGTCCAGCACACCCACGTCCCCGACTCGGACAAGCTTCTCCGCTTCCTCTTTATCTTTCGCGCCGATGTCGATCCAGAGGCTCTTTATAGTCGAAGCTTTCTTGCGCTCCTCGGGCTCCATTAGGTGTATCGCCTTCTTGCCAATAACGCCGACGGCCTCTCCGCTCTCGGTCTGGAGCTTTATCCTCTGGCCGACGAGGACCTGCGGGTCCCACCCGCCGACGCCGGTAAAGTGGATCAAACCGTGCTCGTCCATGTGGATGACCATCACCCCGATCTCATCGATGTGTCCGCTGAGCATCACCCTCGGCGACCCACCCTCGTTGAGCGTCGCGAACGAGTTGCCCATCCTGTCGCCCCGGACCCCGGCAAACTTCCCAGCTTCCTCCCGCCAGACTCGGGTCACAGCACCTTCGTAGCCGCTCGGCCCGGGCGTGGATAGTAACTTCTTGAAGAAACCATACGACTCTTCTCTCATCTTCCTCCTGGCTGATTTCTCGTGAGTATCTACCTTTCCTACTCTACCAGAGCATCACTATCGCGCCCGTGTTCATCAGCACCCAGCGCGTATTGCACTTCCTCGTCTCCTTCCTCACCGATGAACCTGCTGTTCAGCTTGAAACCTACTTTCTCCAACACCCGTATGGAGGCGACATTCTCCGCTATGACATCCGCCACGACGCGCTTTGTTCCGAGTTCGCTGAAACCTTTCTCAAGCAGCGCTCTCGATCCTTCGGTGGCATAGCCTTTGCCCCACTCGTCCCGTTTGAGCCGGTAGCCGAGCTCGACTTCCTCGAAGCTGTTCGGCAAACGTCCGTCGACCGGCACCGGCCTCAGAAAGAACCACCCGACGAACCGGCCGGTGCCTTTCTCAACCGCCGCGTAGAAACCGTAGTCGTCGTACTTGTCGTAGTAGGAGAGAAGACGGGGCAGGAGGCGGTCGCTGACCTCCTCGTACGGAGTGGTCTTGCCGCCAGGGTTGGCGTAACGGACTACCTCCGGGTCGCTCTCCAGCTCGAAGAGGTTCTCTACATCCGAGGCGTTCAGCTTCCGCAACACCAGCCTCTCCGTCTCCAGAAAGACTCCCGTGACTCCTCTCTTTTCCCCTGCGGCGCCATCGTCTTCTACCGTTGACTTACCTGCAACTCTATACGGCCGCTCTCCAGTGGATGTCGGTCTTTTCCGAACTCTTTGTATGGTATGGAGATTTCGAAAGGTTCGGAGAGCGGGTCCGGATCGAGGCGTAAGGTTCGTCGGTCCGTCCACTGTGGGTCGTAGTGCTCACCGTCGAACGAGAAGCCGTCCGGGTAAGGCGGCGGATAGTCCGACCCCCCGGGCTCGTTGAGGCACACAAACAAAGACAGGCCGTCGCAGAGCTTCAGAAACCGTAAGTTGCGGCCCACATTCTCAGCCTCTTCCTCGGACATTCCAGCGCGGAGTCTCTCCTGGCGCCGGGACTCTTCGGTGACGAACCGTATCTCCGCTTCCTTGTTCGAGGCCTGCATGAGGGTCGTGTAATGGAGGCTGCATAGGTAAGCGGCGTACGAGTTCTCTATCTCCAGCTGGTTCAGTCCCTCCGTGTAAGCCCGGACTTTCGGCTCCGGCGGGTAGTCCACGAAGGAATAGGGGCGATCCCTATCCTCGTTCCAGCTTACGTCCAGATCCGGTCCCCGCCAGGCCACGTCGTGATGGGCCACGGCGTACAGTGTGGAGTCGGGAGGGTGAGGCGATTTCGACCAGTGCCGGGCAAACTCGGCCGATATCAGGGCGTGCTCGTGTTGCTCGATGAGCACGAAAGAGTCCGGTCGCTCACGCACGATCATACGTCCTCCATCTCGTCTCTTCCTTCTCCAGCAAGGTTACAGCCGGTGAGGAGTTCGAACAAGCTAGAAATAGGGACCGGGGAGCGTTAGAGCACCGGCCGGCGATCGACGGCAAGCGGGACCCTGAGGGTTTCGTCTTCGAGAAACGCGTCCTGGGCATCCTCGAACAACTCCGCCGGCACGGACGCGAGCACGAGCGCGAACCCGGAAGAGAAGCCACCTTCCCACTGAGATGCGAGGTTTTCGGGTAGCCCCATGCCGAGGACTTTCTTCTCCAGGCGCGGGAGGCGATGGTAGATGATGAGCCCGACGATGGCGATCAGCATCATTATGGCCTGCACGGTGATCCCAAGGGGCAGGCTAACCGCACCCATCAGGACGCTGACGGCCGTGACCCCGATAAACGTGCTGGCGAACTCGAACCACTGCATGCGCGTGAGACCGGACTCTATCCTCCGCACGTGAGCTTCTGGAAGCGTCGCCCGAACCAACGACTCGTCCCGGCGCCGCACCAGTACGGTAACGGCGTCAGCCGCCACACTCTCCTTGACGAGCCGGTCTTCGAGGTTCAGGAGGGCCTGGATGTCCGGGACGATCGCTCCCAGAGTGTAATAGCGTGGAATGCTCATGATCTGTTTCTATCCCACAGTTCTCCGAAAGCCGGTAAGCCACTTCACGCGAGGGCGTTCGAAGATGCCAGAAAAGCGGCCGCCACGGCGGTCCCGATCAGGGCTCCGGCCAACACGTCGAAGGGGTAATGGACGCCGAGGTAAACGCGGGAGAGGGCGACGAGAAACCCTGACAAGAGAAGCAAAGGGGCGAAGGCGGGGTAGATAACGGCGAGCGTCAAGGCCCCGGCTGCGGCCGTTGCGGAGTGTCCCGAAGGGAAAGAACTGGAGGAAGGCGTCTTTATGAGCGGCGCGATCTCCGTGTCGTGGATAAAAGGCCGTGTCCGGTCAAACAGGTATTTCGTCCCTTCGGCGACCGTCCAGGCGCTCGCGACAGCGCCCCAGGGGACTACGAGAGAGGAGGGACGCATCCCGCTCGCCACGAAACCTCCCGCCGCGAGAACACCCCAGAGAGAGCCGGCAGTCCCAACCACGGTGAAGCCACGCAACACAGTAGTCAGGGGCGGCCACTTGACGCGAAAGACAGCCCGAAACAGCCTCCGGTCCAGGGCTGTGATCTCTTTAAAAACGCTCTCCATGTTTCACGCTCCCGAATGAGGTCGAACCCGAAATATTCTACCCTCTACCCGCATGGGAAACCTGCTCGACACGCAGGGCCGCCGGCTGCCGACAGAAACACTCGAAGCTACACCAGAGACCAAGATCTCTGCTGGATCTCCGTTCATAAGTCGTGAGAAGGATTGTGAAACGTCCACGTCGTGGGCGAACCTTCAAGTTTCAGCGGAGACGTGCTTCAGAACCGCGGGCTTCCAGAGAAGCAGACGGGTTCATAGAGGGCGCGAAAGGTGGACTCGTAACGGTGGAGCCTCTACAGGGCCTATTATTTCGACTCGCGGAGCTTTTCTTTCATGGACTTGGGTTTCGAGCCTATGACCTGGCCGAAGTTGAGGAGCGTTACGAGGACTACGCCACCGATGATGTTGCCGAGGGTGGTCGGCAGCAGGAAGCCGCCCAGGTATTCCAAAAAGGAAGTATTGCCTGCGAAGACGCTCATCAGTATTTCCGAGGAGCCGGCGATGCTGTGTGCCAGGCCGGCGGCGGGGATCAGGAAAGCGATGACGTAGATAAAGAAGATCTGGGAGATAGTGTCGCGAGAGGAAGCCACGAGCCACGCTATCAGGGCCACCAGCCAGCCGCCAAACACGGCCTTTATGCCGACGGTCCAGAACCCGTATCCCAACAGGTGGTCTGCCTCCTTGAGCAGGAGATCCAGAGGAAATCCTTCCAGCACTCCTCCGTAGACCACGACGGCTGCGAAGACAAGGGTCCCGAGCAGGTTGGAGATAAAGATCACCGTCCACATCCGCAACATGTTGGGCAACTGGTTGTGTTGGGTGAGAACGACGGTCACCGGCGTTACGGTGTTTTCGGTAAAGAGTTGCGCACGGCCCAGGATCACGATGAGGAAGCCGATCGGATAGACCAGCATGGCCGTCAAGCCTATCCCCCCGGTCATCGCCCCGACGACAGCCATGGCGATCACCCCGAAAGACAGGTTGAGCCCCGCCGCGAACCCGGAGAAAGCGAGCCCCGCATTGGCGCGTTCGAGTTCCTTCTCCCCGTCTTCGATCACGGTTTCGAGGATTTCACCAGCTGTCTTGGAAGAGGCCATCGAGCAAGAGTACTACATAAAGCAAGCGCTTTAGCGAGCGGGATCACACCCTCTCTTCCTCTTTTGTCCCGCCTTCTAAAGTAGAATAGGGTAGAGTCTGAAAGTTACCTCTCTAAAACAGGAGTAAGAGAACATGAAAAAAGAGCTTGTACAGGAAATCATCGAAGAAGCCCGCAACGAGGAGGCGAACCTCGTCATCTGGGACAGGAGGGACACCTTCACCGTCGAGTCTGGAGACCTCGACAACGTGGAGATCTTCGACGAATATCTCAAGGCGAAGATGCAAGATGGACGGGCGACGGTTTTCGTAGAGCACGACTCTATCTACAAGCTTGTTATAGAGAAGGAGCGCTCCCGCCGCACCGGCGTCCGCGCGGGTTTCGGCGCCTCCGCCGACTAACCGCCAGCTAGCTTTCCGGCCTCATCTTCGTAACCTCCACGCCCGAACCTGAGTCGCGGGCCACGAACGCCTCACGGACAAGCCTGACGAAGAGACCGCACTCAAGGGCGCCGGGTATGCTTTTTATCTCGATCTCCAGCGAGCCGGGATCCGCTATGGTCGGGAAGAGACAATCTACCGTGTAGTGTCCGCCATCGGTCACGAACGGCCGCGACCTATCCATCCTGAGCGTCGGCTCGCAGCCCAAAGAGGCGAGTGACCGCAGGGTCGCCTCCCATCCGAAGGAGTCCACCTCGACCGGCAGAGGCCCTTCGCCCAGGGCTTTTACGGGTTTGGAGTCGTCGGCGACGACGATCAGGCCATCCGTGCCCGAAGAGGCGACTATCTTCTCGCGCAAAAGCGCCCCGCCCAGACCCTTGATCAGGTCCAGGCTGGGTGAGATCTCATCGGCCCCGTCTATGGTAATTTCGGGATCGGCGTCCGAGAGCGAGATCACTTCTATACCGACCTCTCGCGCGAGTTCCGCAGTTCGCTCTGAGGTCGGAACTCCCCGGATGTCCCGAAGCTCTCCGGAAGAGATTAGCTCCCCGATCCTCGTCACGGCCAGGGAAGACGTGGATCCCGTCCCGAGACCGACCACCATCCCACTAGTGACGCTAGCTTCCACCGCAGCGTACGCGGCGGCCTGCTTCAGCTTCTCCATCTCTCCCCCTACGAGAAAAGAGGCCGGGCAAAAACGCACCGGCCTCCGCTTCTACTCCACCACCTCGACCCTTGAGGCTTGCTTGCCTCGTCGGCCATCGATGACCTCGAACTCTACCTGGGCTCCTTCGTCGAGGCTCTTGAAGCCCTCTCCGACTATCTCGGGGAAGTGGACGAAAAGGTCCTCGCCGTCTTCCTCGTTCTCGATGAAGCCGTAACCTTTTTCATCCGAGAACCACTTGACCCTGCCACGCGACACGACACCTCCAGTTCTACCCGCCCGGCCTCAACAAAAGACCCTCCGGACACCTGCGATACGCCACCAAACCTCCGGCGGCAGTGCGGGACTTTATCATCGAGCGATTGGGGAAGCAATCGAGGCTACCGCGGTGTCTAGCCTTTCCTGGGCTGCGTCCCGAGCTTCACCTCGACCTGCCTGGGCTTCTCGTTCGGGGTGACGACCGTGAGCTTCACACTATCGCCGGGTTTCAAGGAGTTGACCACGTTTATAACGTCGTCCGGGGTCGCCACCCGCTCCCCGTTCGCCTTTGTTATAACGTCGCCGAGCGGGATCTTTCCGAGCTTCCCAATCGCCTTCTCCTTACCTTTGCCACCGGAGATACCGGCTTTATCCGCCGGTCCTCCCTTGACGGCCTCTTCCACTATGGCGCCGTGCGAAGGCAGACCGTACTCTTTCTTGAGCTTCTCGTCCGAGAGGGCAGTATAAGCGCCAAGCTCTCCGATGCCCACCGGGAGCATCCGCACGCCTATATAGCCGTGCTCGACCTTGCCCGTCGTCGCGAGTTGCTTGACCACGCTCTTCACGGTATTTATGGGTATGGCGAACCCGACCCCCTGGGAGGCGCCCGTCTCGGAGGCGATCTGGGCGTTGATCCCGATGACCGTTCCACGCGAATCGAGGAGCGGCCCACCGGAGTTGCCCGGGTTTATGGCGGCGTCGGTCTGTACGGCGTTGCTTATGGTGTAGTTGTTCGGGGCTTTTATCGGGCGCCCGATAGCGCTGACGATGCCGCTCGTCGCGCTGATACCAACGTTCAAGGGGTTCCCGATGGCGACCACCGGCTCCCCCACCCCGACCGCGTCAGAATTCCCGAGCGTGAGCGGAGCGAGGAGCTTCTCGGGAGCGTCTACCTTCAACAACGCGACGTCGGTAGATGGGTCCTGGCCCACTACCTTCGCCTCCTTGCGGGAGCCATCGGCGAACTGCACCGAGATGCCGTTCGCCCCTTCGACCACGTGCTGATTGGTAACGATGTGACCGTTTTTGTCCAGCACGAACCCGGAGCCTCCGGCAGCCCCTTGTTTCGAAGCCACGTCCACGCTGACCACGCCTGGACCATCGCGCTTGTATACCTTGCGCGCCGAGAAACCGGAGCTGCTCGTCGAAACTGCGCTGTTTTGTGAAGAAGAAGGAGCTTCCTTGATCGTCACATTACCGGACTGATTACCCAACCCGGATACCCCGAGCACAACCAACAGGGCGGCGATCAAACCGCCTATCAGGGCCGAAACCACCGCCGTAAGTATGGTTTTCAGAACCTTTTCCTTCCGTAGCTGTTCGCCATTATATCCGCCTGACCTGAACGCTTACATCGTTCACTTTCCACTCTCCACCCTCGTCTACGAGCGTCCAGGTCCCTGTGTTGCGCTCGACACGGTCGGTATGGACGGCTATGGTAGTGCCCGTAACCGTCGCCGTATCTCCGTTTACTACGGCCGTCGGCCCCTGGATGAACTTTATGCTCTGTAGGGTGTCGAAGGTGGCGGCCCAGTTCGCCTCGGAGCCTACGGTATCCTGCTTGAATTGTCCGGAGAGTAAGCTGTAAGACGTATTGTAGTTCTTCGCGGCGGCGCTGGAGTACATCTCCTTCACCGCTTTCTCGGCCGCGCCCGTAGTCAGGCCGCTTGCGGAGTCGACCTGTGTAACGGGCTGCTCTTGAGGAGCACTGGTGTTCTGCTGGGCAACAGTCTCTTGCCGTTTGGCCGGCTCCGATTTTTGCGCAGGCTTTTGCGAGGGCTTCCGTCTGGCTTCCTGCCGGGGAGTCGTCTGGGCGCTTATAGACGGCTGGTTGTCTTGTTTCTTACCCTGTGTCGAGTTGCCGCCTCCTCCGAGGAGGTTGGGCACCGCAAGCGCGATGCCGGCCAGAGCCACGAGTATCAACAGGGCGAGGAGCGCGAACACACCCCGCGCGCGTTTCCGGTTACCCGTATTTTCCGGTCTGGCCTGAACTCGCGGTGCCGGGGCTGGTTTACGAATCTCCGGCACAGCCTGGGCACGCGTCTCGCTGACAGGTTGGTAGAGTTCCATAAGTGTGTCGCGGACTTCCCCGGCGGTCGGACGAGAGTCCGGGTCTTTTGCGAGGCAGGCGAGGATCAGGGTTTCCAACTTTTCGCCTACACGGGCGCCGGTCTCTCGCGGCGGGAGTGGTTCCTCCGTGGCGTGCCGGTCCGCCAACTCCACCGGGCTCCCGGAGAAAGGCTGCTCCCCGGTCGCCGCCTGGTAGAGCGTTATCCCGAGTGAATACACGTCGCTCTTGGCAGTCGCCTTCTCGCCTCTTAGTTGTTCCGGGGAAGAGTAGGCTGCGGTTCCGAGGTAGGTGCCGGTTCTGGTCACCTGGGTCGCGTCGAGGGCGCGGGCGATCCCGAAATCGGTCAGCCTGGGGCTCCCGTTGTCGTCGAGGAGTATGTTGTGGGGCTTTACGTCCCGGTGGACCACACCCCGCCCGTGGGCGTGGTCGAGGGCCGCAGCGGCCCCTGCCCCGATCCTGGAGATCTCTCCATCCGATAGAGGCCCTTTCTCGTCTATTAGCTCCTTGAGGTCCCCGCCGGGGACGTACTCCATAACGATGTACGAGATTTCCCGCCCTTCGAATTCATCCTCTCCGGCATCGTAGACCTGGACGATGTTCGGATGAGAGAGTCGGGCGGAAGTACGTCCCTCACGCCTGAAACGGTCGGAGATCTCCGATCCGGCAAAGCCCGGCCTGAGGATCTTGACCGCCACGGCCCGGCCGAGCACCTCGTCGGTACCCATGAGTACACGCGCCATGCCGCCGGACCCGATCTGGCGTTCGAGACGGAATCGTCCCTTGAGCAGGCTCAACGGAGGTCTCCAGGCAAGGAGCCGCCCGGAGCTAGATGACCTCTCGGCCCATCGCGCTGGCGAACGGCTGCAGGGTGCCCCGCAGGTCCATGAGCGCCTCGATGGGAAGCGCCTGCTCCCCGTCGCACAGCGCCTCCTGCGGCTCGTGATGACTTTCGACCATCAGCCCGTCGGCCTCGGCCGCGACGCTCGCCTTGGAGAGCGGTATGACCAGGTCACGACGTCCGGCGGCGTGGGACGGGTCTACGATCACCGGCAGGTCCGTCAGGCGCTTGGCGACGATGACCGCCGAGAGGTCCAGCGTGAAGCGCGTGGCCGTCTCGAAGGTGCGGATGCCCCGCTCGCAGAGGACCACGTTGTCCCCGCCTTCGCTCGTCACGTACTCGGCTGCCTTCAGCCACTCGTCAACCGTCGCCGATAGGCCACGCTTGAGAAGCACCCCGTGGTCGGTGCCGGCAATTGCCGCGCCGACGCGCTTTAGGAGCGAGAAGTTAGCCATGTTTCGCGCCCCGATCTGGATCACCTGGGCGTGTTCCATCACGGCCTCGATATCGTAGGGGTCCATCACTTCCGTGACGGCCTTCAAACCGAGGTCGGAGCTTACCTCCGAGAGGATCTCAAGACCCTCTTCGCCGAGACCCTGAAAAGAATATGGGGAGGTGCGGGGCTTGAACGCTCCACCACGCACATACTCGAAGCCCGCCTGTTTAACAGCCTTCGCGGAGGCTAGAAACTGGTCGTAGCTCTCCACGGTGCAGGGGCCTGCTATCACCCGGAACGAGCCCGGCTGAATCATGCCGTTGGCGGTCTTTACGTCGGTCTTTACCTGCGTTGAAATGTCCATTGCTATTTGTAAAACTCCCCGCGTTGAATTTCGAGATCCCGGATGCGGTGTAAGATCAACTCGAATATTTCGCGTATCGAAGTGTCGTATATGGGTCCGGGGTTCTCTTCGGCGACCTTTCGGAGAATCTCCTCCTCCCGCCTCGGATCTAAGATGGCGACACCCGCCTCGGCCTTTATCGTGGTGAGTTCCTGCACGATACGCGCCCGCTCGTTGAGGGCCTGGATCAACCGCCGATCCACCTCGTCGACCTGCTCTCTGAGAGCCTGAACTTTTTCCTGCAACTCTGAATCTGCCATAAGATCTGCGATTCTATCCGTAAGCGGCGCATAAGACAACCGCTCCCCGTTGCAAGGACCCGCGCCGGGGGCTAGTCTTTGGGAGTTGTGTCTGAGAACGATGAGGAGCCGTCGGTTGAAGTTTAGAGCGGAATTGGAACCTTTACGCCCCTACGTACCGCCGAAGTCCTGGAGAACGGCGGCTGAGGGCAAAGATGAGAACGGTTACGCGAAGCTGACCTCCAACGAGCTGGCCTTCGGGCCGCTCCCGGAAGCCGAAGCGGCCATCTCCGAAGTGCTGGCCCGCGCCAACCGCTACCCCGACAGCCACGCCTCCCGATTCCGCAAGGCCATAGCGGACGCGAACGCCGGTAGCGAACCAGCCAACGTCCTCGTCGGCAACGGGTCAAGCGAGGTCTTGCTAAACGCGCTGCAACTGCTGCCGGGAGGCGGCGAGGTCGTCTATCCCTGGCCGTCGTTCAGCCTCTACCCGACGCTCTGCGCCGTCCTGGGCATGACAGCCCGGCCAGTGCCCCTGACGAAACAAGGAGAGATCAAACCGGAAGCGCTTCTCTCGGCGGTTGGGCCGGAGACGCGGGCCGTGATCTTATGCAACCCAAATAATCCCAGCGGCTCCTATCTGACCCTGGACCGGGTGCGAGAGCTAGCTGGAGAGTTACCTGACAGCGTACTCCTGATCGTGGATGAGGCCTACGTGGAGTTCATCGACGACCCCGCCTATGAAAACTCACACGCTTTAGCCCTCGAAACCGAGAACGTCGTGGTCGCCCGTACGTTCTCGAAAGCTCACGGGCTGGCGGGACTAAGAGCCGGTTACGGCATCGCGCCGGAGAGGATCGCCGACTACGCCGAACGGGTTCGGTTCCCGGTCTCGGTCAACCTCGTCGCCCAGGTCGCGGCCACGGCCTCGATGCTCGCCCAGGACAAGGTACGGGAGCGGGCAGAGTTCGTGATTCGGGAACGCAAGCGTCTTCAGGAGGCGTTCGAGCGCGCGCGCCTGGACTTCATGCCGTCGCAGGGCAACTTCGTGATGGTCAGGTTCGAGGCCGACGACTTCGAGAGGTCCGGCGTCCTCGTGAGAGAAGGCGCTGCCCTCGGATATCCTGGATGGAGCCGGGTCACGGTCGGCAACTCCGAGGAGAACGACCGGGTTATCAAGGCGCTAGGTTAGGCCGTGGCGCGCACGCTCGGGATAATCGGGGTTGGTCTCATCGGTGGTTCGGTGGGGCTCGCCGCCCGCAAACAAGGCTGGAAGGTCGCCGGCGTCGATGACCCGCAAGTCCTCGAAAGAGCAGTGGAGATCGGGGCCGTGGACAACGCCTCGACGCTCGGAGAAGTGAGGGAGGCGGACCTGATCGTGCTGGCCGCGCCTATCTCCCGGGCCACGAAACTCCTCGGAGAACTCGGGCCGACTAATTCCCTGATCACCGACGTAGCCAGCGCCAAGGGCGCCATAGTAGCCGAGGCCGAGCGGACGAAACTCCGCTTCGTCGGCGGTCATCCGATGGCCGGTAGCCAACTCGCGGGCGTCGCTAACGCCAGGCCGGACCTCTTTAAAGGCGCCCGCTACTTCCTGACCCCCACCCCCAACACAGACCCGGACGCCTACCGGGAAGTCGCCGGGTTCGTTAGGGAGCTTGGGGCGACCCCGACGGCAGTTGACCCACAAAAGCACGACCTCCTCATGGCCGCCCTCTCGCACCTGCCGCACCTGATGGCGGCGGCGCTGCTAAAAGTCGCCTCGGATATCTCACCGGAGGCGCTCTCTTTCGCCGGGCCGTCCTTCCGGGACCTGACCCGCGTGGGGTCTTCCAACCCGGAACTCTGGTCGGACATCCTGTCCGAGAACGCTCCCGCGCTCGGTGAGGCGCTCGGGAGGTTCGCCGGGGCGATGGCCCAACTCGGCAGCGAGGTCTCGAACCGGGAGAGTATGGAACGACGCTTCCGGGAAGCCCGCGAAGCCTACGATGGCCTCGGAGGCATCCTCGTCGAGAAGAGCGGCCGGAACGTGGAAGTAGCGATCCCGGTCGAGAACCGCCCCGGCGTCTTCGCCGAAGTAACCACCCTCATGGGCTCCAACAACATAAACATCCTCGACCTCTACGTCCGTCACTCAAACACCGAACGCGCCGCCCTCGTCCTGACGCTCGACGCCGGCGCCGCAAAAGATGCCCAGGGATTGCTACAGGAAGCCGGCTTCAAAGCAGATCTTCTAGGTTAGGCTCTCTACCGCCCACCTTCTTCATCAAGAGACGTTCTATTAGCGCTTCCGCTGTCATAATGCACGCTCATGTTGCTGACTACATTCGCCGGGGTCCTGGTTCCAATACTCGTGGTCGTGGGGTCCGGGTACCTGCTGTGCCGGGTCCTGGATCCGGACATCCGGCCCATAAACCGGATCAGCCTGTATCTGCTAAGCCCAGCCTTGATCTTCTCCTCTCTTGTGAAGGCCCGTATCCCTCAGGGCGAGACCCTGCGCATCGTCTCCTTCATGCTCTTGCTGGTAGGGTGCATGGCGCTACTGGCGTGGTCTTCGAGCAAACTCTTCCGCTTCGACTCTTCGACCACCACGGCCATGATGCTCTGCACCATGTTCACCAACACGGGCAACTACGGGCTGCCCCTGGCTCGTTTCGCCTTCGGCGAGAGCGGTTTCGAGCGTGCGGTGGTGTTTTTCGTGGCCCAGGCCATCCTGACCCAGACTCTAGGCGTCTACATAGCCGGGGCGGGACAGGGTGGTTGGCGCAAGGGTGTATCGAGACTGATAAGGATGCCGCAGGTGTACGCCGTCGGGGCGGCGCTGGTGGTGCGCTGGGCCGGAGTAGGACTCAACGCTTCGTCCGGCGGGCTCGCTAACGACCTGTTTCGCGGCGTGTCGCTGATGGGGGATGCGGCGATACCACTGCTGCTCGTTATACTGGGTCTTCAGTTAGCGAAGGCGAATATCGCATCCGGGGACCGGCTGCCGATCTCGCTGGCGACGAGCATAAGGCTCCTGGTATCCATACCCCTCTCCCTGGCGCTGGCCCACCTTCTCGGCATGGATGTCCTGTCTACCAAACTCGCGGTGGTCCTGGGCAGCATGTCCACGGCGGTAAACGTAACCATCCTGGCGGTGGAGTTCGACACCCGTCCCTCGCTGGTCGGCAGCGTGGTCGCCGCCTCCACGGCTCTCAGTTTCATCACCCTGACCATCTTGCTCACGGTGTTGGGCGCGGGATAGAGACCGGGCCGCCGCCCATGGAGAGACCTATCTGTTCAGCAGGTGCCGGAACGCGCCTTCCAGCTCCGGGTAGAGGAACCGGTAGCCTGATTCCTCCAGCTTCGCGGGCTCGACGCGGGCGCTAGCGAGGAGCAAAGCATCGGCGACCTCACCAAACGCTATCCGGGTAGCGGCAGCCGGGACGGCAAAGAACGTCGGACGGTTCAGGACGCGGCCGAGGGTCTTCGTGTACCGGGTGTTGGTGAGCGGGTTTGGCGCGGTGACGTTGGCCGGACCTTCCAGGGAGTCCGTGCGGAGGGCGTGGAGTATGGCGCCGACGATATCGTCCAAGGCGACCCAGCTCCACCACTGTTCTCCGCTCCCTATCTTGCCGCCCCCGCCGAGCTTGAAGATGGGAAGCGTGGTGCCCAGCGCCCCGCCGTCGGGGCTAAGGACTATACCGAAGCGCAGGTTAACTACCCGGATGCTGGCAGTGCGGGCCGGTTCAGTCGCCCGCTCCCACTCCCGGATGACCTGAGGCAGGAAACCGTAGCCCATCTCGCTGTCCTCCCGCAATACCTCATCGCCACGGTCGCCGTAGTAGCCCGTCGCAGAAGCGCAGACCATCACTGACGGCTTCTTCTCCATCCGGGCGAGCCTGGAGACGAGCAGTCGGGTACCCTGGGTCCTGCTGTCCAAAATCTTTCTTTTCTTCTCCGGGGTCCACCGCCCCATTATGTTCTCTCCGGCCAGATGCACGGCTGCGTCCACGTCTCCGAGCCGCGAATCGTCTATCCGCCCCTCGGAAGGTTCCCAATTAACAGTGTCCTCCGAACTACCCTCCGAGCGCGTGAGACGGATGACGCGATGGCCTTCGTTTTCGAGTGCGGGGACGAGAGCCGACCCGATAAGACCGCCTGCCCCGCTGACCAGAACGTTCAAGCTACGCCTCCTACATCCGCCGTTACACCGTTCCGTACATCTTAACCTCCGTACTGTTATCCGGCACTCCGGACCAACAGCGGATCGATGACATTTGTACCGCCCAAGAGTGGACCGTTGGCTCTACAAGCCCTCCCGCCCACCGGGCAGAATAATCAGCGTCACATCCAGAGCTATTGAGAGGAGAGCGCGATGGGCAAGCGAACGTTGGAGAAGGAGCCCGTGAAACGGAGAGGGCAAACGGATAAAACGCCTAACGCCGTGAGCTTCGTCGGGGCTTCGAAAAGCTACGGCGAGGTTCGGGCGGTGGATGGGCTGGATCTGTCCATCCACAGCGGGGAGACGGTCGCGTTGCTCGGCCCGAACGGTGCCGGAAAGTCTACGACAATCAGCATGCTCCTCAGGCTGCTCCCGCCGGATAAAGGAACGGTACGCTTGTTCGGCGAATCACCACACGCGGCGGTAGCGGCCGGGCGGGTTGGCTCCATGTTGCAGGAAGCCGGGCTACCTTCCAACGTCAAGGTTGGGGAGCTAGTCTCCTTCGTGCGCGGGCTCTATCCGGAGCCGATACCGGTCGAGGAGATACTGGCGACCGCCAGCATCGCTGATCTTGTTGGCCGGCGGTCGGATAAGCTCTCCGGAGGCCAAACAGCGAGGGTACGGTTCGCACTCGCGCTGGCTGGAGACCCGGACCTACTGGTGCTGGACGAGCCGACGGCGGCGATGGACGTGGAGTCTCGACGGGCTTTCTGGAAGAGCATGCGCTCCCACGCGGATACCGGACGTACGATCCTGTTCTCTACCCACTACCTGGAGGAGGCCGACACGAACGCCGACCGGATCGTGGTCATCGCCGGAGGACGAATAGTCGCCGATGGCTCGGGGGCGGAGATCAAAGGTACCGTAGGCGAGCGCACGGTGAGCTTCGACCTCGCCGGCAATTCTTCTGAAGGCCTCGACCGGCTCCCCGGCGTAGTCTCGGTTGAACTTCGCGGCGACCGGGCCAGCCTGCGGAGCGCCGACTCCGATGCGACAGTCGCCACCCTGATCGGCGAGCGAGGAACCCCACGCAACCTGGAGATAAACGGCGCGAGACTCGAAGAAGCTTTCCTCGCTCTCACCAAGAGCAACACGACACGAGAGGAGAACTAATGGTCACCTATCTTCGCCTGGAAGTCACGCGCGTCTTACGCAGCCCCCGCTTCTTGCTGTTAGCCGTACTGATGCCGGTCGCTCTCTACCTGATCTTCA
>JBBPZK010000195.1:0-8351 GCA_038199155.1 Rubrobacterales bacterium
ACCCCCGACCCCGACGGCCTGACGCGTGTCGCGTTCACCCACCCTGACGGAGACCCCGAGTTAACAATTTGGATGGGCTCCGAGAACGGCTTTATTCAGGTCTTCACCGGTGATACTCTGCCCGCCGAATCGCGTCGTCGGGGTATCGCCATCGAGGCGATGACCTGCGCCCCAAACGCTTTCAATACCGGCGTCGGGCTGCGTGTCTTGCAGCCTGGAGAATCTCTCTCTACAACCTGGGGCGTCGCCGTTACCTGAGGATCACGGCTACTGTCTGTTGCAGGGTGTCGCCTGGGCACCCTTACACTATGCGGCTCGTTCGAGTTCGCGGCGTAGTTTCCTCTTGAGGAGGTCGAGTAGCGCCTGTTCTCCCTTGTTCAGGTCGGCTTGTTCGGTCAGGATCACGTCTTCCACGCGATCGGCGCTGTGGGAGATCACCGACCCTTCCAGGTAGTGCTCGATGACCCGCGGGTTCACGTACGATTCCCGCGCTATAGCCCTGGTGTTTCCTAGCCTCTCGGCGACCGCGTCTATCGCCTGGAGCACGTTCTTGTTCGCTTTCTTCTGATCCGTCTCCGCGCCGAGGGCCGCGAGCCTGACGGCGGCCACGAGCGTCCCGGCCCAAGTGCGGAAGTCTTTCGCGGTAAATTCTTGCCCCATCACTTCCTTGACGTAGGCGTTCACGTCGCGGCTCTTTACGTCCTTGACCTCGCCGTTCTCCTTGTACTTGAAGACCTCGTAACCCGGAAGCGCCACGCACTCCTGGACTACCTCCCGCAACTTCCCGTCCGTGACCGCTTTGCGCTGCTGCTGGCCCCATTTGCCCTGGTACTCGAAGACCATCATGTCTCCCTCGATGGTCAGGTGCTTTCTACGGAGCGTGACGATTCCATAGGTCTTGTTGGTTTTGGCGTAGCGCTCGTCACCCACCCGGAAGTACGCCGAGTTCATCAGGCGGGTCATGCACGCGAGAACCTTCTCGCGGTCCAGCGCTTTGTGCCGCAGGTGGTCGCTGGTAGTTTTGCGCATCTCCGGCAGCGCGTCGGCGAACCGCAGGATGCGCTCGAACTTCTCGCGCTCTTTTCTCTCCCTGTAGCCGGGATGGTAGAGGTACTGAAGCCTGCCCGCCGAGTCGTAGCCCACCGCCTGCACCTTCGCCGAAGGTCCGCGGGCTACGCGAGTGTCCGACCAGGCGGGCGGCACCTTGAGGCTCTCGATGCGGTCCAGGACTCGCTCCCCGCGCACTGTCTCGTCCGTGTCGGGGTAGCGGTAGAAAAAGCCCCTCTCTTTCGAGCCGAGCCGCCGGATGCCCGTCCGAAACAACACGTGGTTACTCTTGCTCACTCTAAAACCCTCCGCCTCCGGCCGCTTTCTACAGATCCCTGCCTGTCTTGTCCCACATTTGAATACCACGGGCCTTTATCCTACGGAGTGAGCGATACAACACCACTTGCCGTTTGTTAACAGAATCCACAGTACCGTATCATCCAAAGATGCCCACCAGTATAATCCAGTCAGGACTTGCGACGAACGAGGAGGTGCAACGGTGGGTTATCGCGCTAGAGGGTTCACACACGTCAGCGTCCACGCGTACGACCTAGACGAGTCGGCGCGTTTCTACGGAGAGATGTTCGGGATGGAGGAGATCTCTTCCCCCGATTTCCCCTTTCCGGTCAGGTGGCTGCGCGTAGGCGACCTCCAACTGCACCTGTTCCAGAGCGATGCGCCCGCGCCACAGGGCCACCACTTCGGCCTTGACGTGGACGACTTTGAGGCGGCTTACCGTAAAGCGAATGACCTAGGCGTTGGGATCGGCGAAGGGTATTTCTCGAACGTCTACGAGCTGCCGGATGGCGCGGTGCAACTCTACATCCGCGACCCGGCCGGTAACATGGTGGAGATCAACTACCCCGACGTGACGACCCTCGACCGCTCGGTCGTTCCGGACATAGAGAAGATCGGCGGCGGCCCGGACGCGGCACTCTACCTTCAAACCGGCGTACAGCGATCATAAAAGGCTGGGGAGTCCGTGGCCGCATGGAAACTGCGAGCGCGACTCTTACGTTCCAAGCGTATTGAACGACAGCTCCGGATTTTCCGGTACACGGCTCTCACCGCCCTCTGTATAGGCTACTTCGGTCTTGTTCTACGAGCGGCGGAGGGTGAAACGGAAGCGTGTACCTTCGCCGATCTTGCTCTCGACACTTATCGTGCTGCCATGCGCCTCTACGAGTCCCTGCGCTATCGCCAGCCCCAATCCGGTGCCGGGGATGCCTTCTTCCTGCGGACGCGTCCACGGTTCCTCGCCCCGGAACGAGCGCTCGAAGATGTGCGGGAGGTCTATCGGCGAGATTCCTCTACCAGTGTCGGCGATCTCTACTCTCACCAACTCGCCCTGGAGTTCGGTCCGTACGGAGACCGTGCCGCCGGCGGGGGTGTATCGAAGGGCGTTGGAGATCAGGTTTTGGAGCACACGCCCGAGCCTGGGAAGATCCATCAACACCGGGTCCACGTCCTTCGTGGCCTCGCCGATCAACCGCACGTCCCCGAGTTGGGCCTGAGGCTGGAAGCTCGCGAGGGTGTCGGAGATCAGGTCGTGCAAGGAGGCTGGCTCCAGGTTCGGTCGTAGCACACCAGTGTCTATCTGAACGAGCTCGAATAGGTCGCTTATGAGCCGGCCCAGGTTCGCGAGCTCCCTCCGGGCGGAGGAGAGGTAACGGGCCTCGGTTTCCGGATCCGGCGCGACGTTGTCCGCTACCGCCTCGACCAAGGCCAGCGTAGCCGCCAGAGGCGTGCGCAGGTCGTGGGAGACGGAAGCTATGAGGTCCCGACGCGCCCGTTCGAGTCCACGCTCGCGTTCCGCCATTGCCCGCAGTCTTACGACCATGAGATTGAAGTCCCTGGCGAGATCAGCGACCTCATCGCGCCCTTCGACGGGGATCTCCGTCTCGAATTCTCCTCCCGCGAGCCGCGCCGTCCCCGTCCGGATACGGTCGATGTGCCGCCCCAGCGGCGACGCCCCACGCAGGCTGAGGCCGAACGCCAGCAGCGATGCGAAGAGTAACATGGGCAGCAGGATCCAGAGGTCACGCAACGAGATGAACATTGCCGCGGCTCCCGCCACCACCGTGCCGACCAATAGTAGATTGCCCACCAAACCGACGCCTACGAGCTGCCTTCGCACGCTGCCGAAGCGCCGGAGCACGGCCGGCCGTGTGAGCAGCATCCCGCACAGGCCGATGCCACCGCCGGCGCCGGCGAGGACTAACGTCAGCCTCAGGATGGCGCCCGTTGGCACCCCAGCCACGGTTGCGGCGAAGACGAGGGTTATCCCCAAAGCACCTGCCAGGAACAGCAGTGCGACGCCTATGGTACGCAAACGGTTCATCACTCGCTGTCGAACCGGTAGCCCACGCCCCACACAGTTTTCAGGTAGCACGGCTGACCGGGGTCGACCTCAATTTTCTCGCGAAGGCGGCCCACGTGCATGGTAACGGCGCTGGGCTCGGCGGCGAACTCGTGATCCCAGACCGCCTCCATTAGTTCATCCCGCGTAAACGTCCGCCCGGGGCTCGACGCCATGTAATAGAGGAGATCGAACTCGCGCGCCGTGAGCGTCGCGGGCGTTCCATGGATCACCACCCCGCGCGTGTTAGGGTCCATCCGTAGCCCATCGGCCGCAAGCACTCCACCCTCTGCCTGGTCTGCCTGGGACTCGGTCTCCCGGAGCAGCACCGAGATGCGCGCCATCAGTTCGCGCGGCTTGAAGGGCTTGACTATGTAGTCGTCGGCGCCCGCATCGAGGCCGAAGGCGCGATCCGCCTCTTCGCCCCTGGCGGTGAGCATGATCAGGGGCGCCCGCCGTTCCTCCTGCATACGGCGGCACACCTCGATCCCGTCCAGTCCGGGCAGTATCAGGTCCAGAACCACCAGATCGGGCTGTTCCCGCCAGTATAACTCTAACGCCTTCTCACCGTCGGCGGCCGAAAGCACGATGTGCCCATCTTGCCGCAGATATAGGCCCACGACCTCCCGGATGTTCGGTTCGTCGTCTACGACCAGGACCTTCGCCATCTAGGCTTCCGTTCTCCCGCCCTCTTGTTGTGAAATAGTTTTATACAAAGACCACAAGGCAGGTAAGGTCTGTGTGCTACAAAATTAGCCGTTGGCTCGGAATTCGCCTCCTATGGCTTATTTTTGTGTACTAGAAATGTTAACCTGCAGACCTTACGTCGTCGTTAATAGCTTCTTACAAGAATATTAATATTGTTGCGGACTACGCCGTCAACACTATGGTTGCTACTCGACCGAGAGATCGGCCCGCTTGTCGTTTTCCTATCTAGCTGACTCGTACGGAAACCCGCTGGACGACGTTGATCCCGTATCCACCCTGGTTCCAGGCTTCTTTGCCATCACCCGGTTGAGTCTCTCCGGTCGTGTCCGTCGCCCGGACGCACAATTCATACTCGCCGGGATAAGCGTCCCATTCACAAGTCCATGATGTCCAGCCGTAGGGTCCGAGCGCGTCTCCAAGGTCCGCGCCGTGCCAGGTCCCTCCACCGTCCGCGCTGAATTCGACCCGCTCGATGGGACCGAAACCAGACCAGGCGCGGCCTTCCATGGTTATCCTTCCGGCCTCTACGTGTCGCTTGCGGGAGAGGAAGTCCGGGATACCGGGTGGGACCATGAGAGCGTGCGGATATTTTCGTGTTACGGGTATTCCAGTGTCCTCTTCGGATTGCCGGTAGTTGTACGTGATTGTTTGCTGAACGCCCTCGAAGGGTTCTTCTATCGCCTTGATCTCCTTGACCCATTTGACCGACGCCATACCGTACCAGTCCGGCACGATAAGCCGGAGTGGAGAGCCGTGCTGCGGCGGGAGCGGCATCCCATTCATTTCGTAGGCGAGGAAGACTTCGTCGCGTAGGGCATCCTCTACCGTCAGGCTCCGCTCGTAGTCGTGCTCGATACCCTGATCCAAGCCCCGGTCGTACCCGGAGAAGAGTATCTCAACGGCATCATCCAGCAGGCCGGATTCCTCGAGGATCGGACGCAGGGAGGTCCCCGTCCATTCGGCGCACCCGACCGCCTCGTCGTACCACGGGGCGGAGACGGGACGCGGAGAGAGATGAGCCCGCCCATTGCCGCCGCACTCCATCATCACGGGCATGGTGACCTTTGGGCGCGCTTTTATATCTTCGAGGGTCAGCTTGAGCGGGTTGCGGACCCGGCCCGTCACCGGAAGCTCGTAAGTAGCCAGGTCTACGTGCGGGATGTCGAAGTGGATCAGGAGGTAGTGCATCCCGATTGGCGTGATCGGATAACGTAACCCTTCGAGTTGCACACCGGGGTTACGGAGGGCGAGCCCTACCTCTTCCCGGAAAAACTCGGGGGTCGTGCTGATCTGGACCATGTCGTTTGCCCTCCTTTGACGGATGTTCTCCAATTATCTCACAGGAGTGTTCTTCCGGAAAGTCTGCGCCAAGTTGTTGAATGTTAGAAAGCTCGTCTGAGCTGCTCCAGTGCTTGACGAGCTTACCTCTCGTAGCGCCTTTCGTACATGACCCCGGATACGAGCTTATCGTTTCTAGCTTCCAAACGCCAACGCCATACCCAACACCAGCAACATGACGAGTACCCCGAACAAGAGTCCCAGGACGACCCGAATCGTCGCCTCCGTCCTTCGGTGTGGCTGGTGCATGGAGATCTCCTTTTCTCGCTTTACTCGACAGCTTGAATCTACATAGAAGACCTTGTGAATCCCTTACCGGACCCTTACGAGAGACTTAACAGTATTGTTACGGAACACTGATACACACTACGCGCGGCGGAGGGTGAAACGGAAGCACGAGCCCCGGCCGGGTTGGCTCTCGACGCTGATGGCGCCGCCGTGCGCTTCGATCAGGCCGCGGGCTATGGCGAGTCCCAGCCCGGCTCCGGAGGCTCCGTCGATGGGGGGACGGGTTCTGGACTGCTCGCCCCGGAACGAGCGCTCGAAGATACGGGGCAAGTCTTCGGATGAGATGCCTCTGCCCGTGTCCGCCACCTCTACCCGCACCACCTCGCCGTTTGGCTCCGCCCGCAAGGCTATGGTGCCGTCTGTGGGGGTGTGATGGAGCGCGTTGCTGATGAGGTTGTGGAAAACGCGCTGGAGCTTGGGAGGGTTCATCAGGACCGAGTCTACGTTGCTGGACACTTCTCCCACGAGCCGCACGCCCTGCTCTTGAGCCTGACCCTGAAAACTGGAGAGGGTGTCGGAGATCAAGTCGTGGAGCGAAGCCCTTTCCAGGTTCAATTGCAGGACACCGGCGTCGATCCGGGCGAGCTCGAAGAGATCCTCGACGAGTTGGCTCAGGTGGGAGATCTCACCCTGGGCCGAGCTCAGGTATCGGGCCTGAAGCTCGGGGTCGGACGCAACGCCGTCGGTGACGGCTTCGATCAGCGCCCGCGTCGAGGCGAGGGGCGTCCGCAGGTCGTGCGCGACGGCTGCTATGAGGTCTCTCCTGGCCTCTTCCATCTCCTTCTCGCGTGATTTCGCCTCCTGGAGCGCCAGGGACATTCGGTTGAAATCCTCCGCGAGACCGGCTATCTCGTCGCGTCCTTCAACCGAAATTTCCGCGTCTAGTTCGCCGCTCGCGAGTCGCGCCGTCCCCGCCCGTACCCGTTCTATACGACGGCCCATGAGCGCGGCCCCATACATGCTGACGCCGACTACAAGGAGCGCCGCGAAAAGAAGCATCGTCAACAGGAGAGAAAGGTCGTGTCCGGAGAGGAACATCGCCCGCGCCCCGGCGACTACCATGCCGACGAGCAAAAAGCTGCCGACTAGACCGGCGCCGACGATCTGGCCGCGTACGCCTCCAAAATGGCCGAGCATCATCGTACGGACCAAAAGTATCGCCAACACACCGACCACGCTCCCGATGATGAGGAGCAACCTTCCTATAACGGGGATGTCGGCAGTTGGTATGGCGGGTAATAGATAGGCGAATCCAAGTGTGATCCCCAGTGCTCCGGCGAGGAAAAGCAGCGAGATAGCGATTGTCTTTATGAGGGTCTTCATCTCTCTCCCACGAACCTATAGCCTACTCCCCAAACGGTCTGCAGGTAGGTTGGATGGGATGGGTCGGCTTCTATCTTCTCCCGCAGCCGACGGATGTGAACGGTCACCGTGCTGGTCTCTACCGAGAAAGCGTAACCCCAGATCACCTCCATCAGTTGGTCTCTGGTGAACACGCGCCTGGGATGAGAGGCCAGATGGTAGAGAAGGTCGAACTCGCGCGCCGTGAGCGTCATCGGCTCGTCGCGGAGAGTAACCTCACGTGTGTTGGGATCCACCCGCAACTCTCCCGACACGAGCGCCTCTACATCAGAAGCTGTTTCGGCCTCGCGTGCCTCAGTCACCCTACGGAGGACCGCCCCAACCCTCGCGGCCAGCTCACGAGGAGAGAATGGTTTGACCACGTAATCGTCCGCGCCGAGGCTGAGGCCGACGATACGGTCCTCCTCCTCGCTCCTGGAGGTCAACATGATCAGGGGAATTCTCCACTCGGCCTGGATGCGCCGGCAGACTTCGAGACCACCCATCTTCGGCAGCATCAGGTCGAGCACCACCAGGTCGGGCCGGACCTCCCGAAAGAGCCTCAACGCTTCCTCTCCGTCGGCAGCCGGAACGACGGCGTGGCCGTCGCGCCTGAGATACAGGCCTACGACCTCCCGGATGCTCGGCTCGTCGTCGACGACCAGTATCTTCGCCACCCGCTCCTTCTTTCCGCGCTCTTCCTCCGACATCATATCATCGGGTACAATGCTGAACCTCCTATCACAATACTCCTCTCTACCGAGCAACTACACTACCCTCGGGATGAGCCGGGTAAAATCTCCAACTATTTGCAAACCTTCGACCTCCAATTACATCTTCCGCCTCCAGTCGCCGAACTCCGGTTGCGTAGCTGACCGAAAAACTCAGAAGACCGTAGGGGAATTCCAACTCTCCATTCAAGGTATCTCTCTCCCGACGAGGGTCCTTGGGTTCAGGATGTTCCACTCAGCCACCAGCGTGAGGATGACGAGCAGGACTATCGCGAGAAGGTCCGCGTAACGCCCGGCGAACGAGTGGAGCCAGGGCTCCAGCCTCGGCTCAAGCCGGAAGGGCTTGGAGGATCGGGTCATGGGCCTCTTCAGCCAGGACCCTTCTCGCAGACGGCGTACTGGTACCATCTGTCTTTCCAGCACTGCTCGCGTTTCCAGGGTCGGGACCGGATCAGGTCCCCGAACTCTTCGGTGTCGAGCACCGTGGTCTTCTCAAGCTCCCAGTATTCCCGGTAAGGCTTGCCACTGAAGGCCGACAG
>JBBPZK010000196.1:0-5582 GCA_038199155.1 Rubrobacterales bacterium
GAGTGATAGTAGCCGATGGAGGCGTTCCTGTTGCTGAAGCCGCCGGTGGCGATGGTGGTGAAAGTATGTATGACGGCGTCGTAGAGGCCCATCCCGGCGGCGAGCAAGGCGACTACCTCGGAGGCCGAGAGTACTAGGTAGACGACGAGGAGCGCCTTGGCGGTGTCGGCGATGCGCGGCGTGAGCCTGGTCTGGCCGATGCCGGAAACCTCCGCAGACAGGAGCCGCGCCGCCCCGAAGCCGAGCACCGGGGCCACGGCCACGAAGAGAACCACGATCCCTATTCCCCCGAGCCACTGAGTCATGCTGCGCCAGAACAGGATGGACGGCGTCTGGGCTTCGATGTTCGAGAGGAGAGTCGCGCCAGTGGTGGTGAAGCCGCTCATCGCCTCGAACGTAGAGTCTATGGGGTTCGAGAACGTGCCTTCGAGTAGGAAAGGTGTTCCGCCGAGGAGCGCCGAGAGGACCCAGGCGAGCGTCACCGAGAACAGTACGTCCCGGTTGGAGACGAACTCCAGCGCCCTTCTCGAGGCGGGCTGCGTGACGCGAAATATCAAAGCTCCGACCGCCATCATGGCTGCGGACGGCAAGAGGAAGCTAGGCCACGAGCCGTCGGCGTAGGCTAGGGAGAGCACGAGCGGGACCAGCAGCGAGACGCCTATGGCTAGCATCACGCCCGCGTTTATCCTCATGATGATTCTAGGGTTCATGGCCGGGTATTCTAGCCGCGCCAGAACGAAGGTGTAAGTACCACGAGGACGGTAAATAATTCCAGCCGCCCGAGCAGCATGAATACGGTGAGCGTCAGCCTGGCGGTCGCGGGCAGTCCGGCGTAGAACTGAGCCTCGCCGACTGGCCCCAAGAAAGTCCCCGTGATGTTGAGGCACGCGAATGTGGCGCCCAGAGAGTCGCCTATCGGGATGCCGTTGAGAGCGATGAGAAGAGTGCCGACGAGCAGGGTGGCGACGTAGACGAAAAAGAACCCGAGGACGGACGCTCTAGTACTCTCGGGCATGACTTTATCCCGCAGCCTGAGCGGGGTGATCGTCTGTGGGTGGACCATGTGGAAGACTTGCTGGCGGGCGTTGGTGGCGAGCAGTATCGCCCTTACCACTTTGATCCCACCGCAAGTAGACCCCGCGCAACCGCCGATAGCCATCATAGTCAGCAACAACCCGTGGGAAAGTGGGTCCCACCCATTCCAATCAGCCGTACTGAATGCCGTCCCCGTAAGGAGGCTCACGCTCTGAAAGAGCGCCTCCCTAAAAGAGGTGACGAGCGAATTGTGATAGTCAAAGGCGTACAGGGATACGGTCATGATGGCGGTCGCGGCCGCTACTATACTGAGGTAGACTCGAAGCTCCGGGTTGCCCGAGACCTGGCCGAGCCTTCCGCGGGCCGCCTGAAAATAAAGCGCGTAGTTCACTCCGGAGAGGAGCATCGTAACCGCAACGGCCAGCTCTATGGGCCAGGAGTCGAAAGCCGCTATAGAGTCGGAGCGGGTCGAGTATCCGCCCGTCGAGACGGCTGTTAGGGCGTGGTTCACGGCGTCGAAGGTTCCCATTCCGGCCACGAGCAGGGCGATGACGCCGGTGGCGGTCAGGGTGAGGTAGACGTAGGCCAGGGTCTTGGCCGTTTCACTGATGCGCGGCGTGAGGCGCTCCACTACAGGGTTCGCGACTTCGGCCGAGTAGAGTTGGGAGGCGCCGAAGCCTATAAGCGGCCCTATCGCGACGAAGAGCAAGACTATGCCAATGCCGCCGGTCCACTGGCAGAGGCTCCTCCACAACAGCAGCGAGGGCGCGACGTTCTCCGGAGTCGTTATCGTCGAGGCTCCGGTGGTCGTGAAACCGGCCATCGCCTCGAAGAAAGCGTTTGCCGGAGACATCAGGCCGGAGAGTAAGTAGGGGAGCGAGCCGAGAGCGGCTACGGAGCACCATCCGAGGACTACTATCAGGAACACGTCCTGGATGGATGAGTTGGCGCTCCGGTTGCGGGTCGCGAAGAAGAGAAGGGTCCCGCCCAGCCCCGCGCCGAGGGCCGGCAGCCCTAGCGAGGTCGTCGTCCCGTCTCCGGCAAAGAGAGAGAAGACCGCGGGGATCAGCATAACGCCGCCGGCGGCGGCTACCACGACCCCGAGCGCGCTCGCTATGACCTTTGGGTGCATTTGTTAGGAGGCGAAGAGGCGTTCCACCTCGCCTACCGCCGAGTCAACGGCGAAGACTACCGCGTCGTCTCCACCCTTTAGTATCTCGTCGCCTGTTGGGATGACGACTTCTCCGTCGCGGAGTATCGCCCCGACTATGGCGTCTCTTGGGAAACCCACTTTGGAGAGTGGACGGCCGGAGACGCGGCACTTCTCGGGGACCCGGAGTTCTATCATCTCGGCGCCGCTCTCCAGGAGCGTGACGGCGACGATCTCGCCCTTACGGATGAACCGGAGGATCGCGCTGGCCGTTATGAGCCTCGGGGAGATGGCGACATCCACACCCAGAGCCTCCGAGAGAGGCGCGAACTCGGTCCGGCTCACTATGGAGACCGTGTTCTTTGCCCCGAGTTGCCTGGCGTACATCACCGCTAGGAGGTTCGCCCGGTCGTCCCCGGTGGCGGCGATAAACGCATCCGCCCTGTCCACCCTCTCCTGGAGCAGGAAGTCGCGGGAGACTCCCTCGTCGTGAAGCACCAATCCTTTTCTGAGGCGAGAGGCCGCGTATTGGGCTCTCGCTTCGTCTTTCTCGACGACCTTGACCGAGATGCCATCAGCTTCCAGCAACAGGGCGAGGCGTAAACCGATGCTCCCGCCACCGAAGATCATCACTTCCTTGACCACATGGGTGTCGACCGCCACGGATCTAACAACCTGCCGGATACTCCGGCTCTCACTGATCAAGAAAACGTGGTCGCCGGCTTCGAGCTCTGTGTCGCCGCTGGGTACTATAGTCTCGCCGTTTCTGACCGCACCGATCACCAGGCTCCCGCTCGGCAGTTCCACGTCCTTGACAGCCTTGCCTGCGGCCGGAGAGTCTGCCTTGAGCACCACTTCGGCGACCTCTATAGCGTCCTCGGCGAAGCCTTCCACGGCGATAGCTCCCGGAACCCGGAGGGCGTCCCGGATCTCCTCGGCCGCCGCCCGCTCGGTGTGGATGACGAAGTCGATGCCGAGTACGTCTTTTGCGAACGCTTCTTTCGAGTCGTAGTAGTCCGGGTTGCGGATACGCGCGACCGTGCGTTTGACACCCTGCGCTTTGGCGACCAGGCAGGCCGTGATGTTCACTTCGTCGGAGTTTGTAACAGCGATCAGGAGGTCCGCCTTCCTGGTCCCGACTTCGGAGAGGAGCTTCGGGCTCGCCCCGTTTCCCTGCATTACCAGGGCGTCCAGTTGCTCTGAGGCCCGGCCAACCAGCCGCTCGTCCTGGTCCACCACTATAACGTCGTGGCCTTCCCGCGAGAGCATCTGGGCCGTGTTGAACCCTACTTCACCGGCTCCGACTATAAAGACCCGCATAGGTCAGCAAACTCTCCTCTTGGTCGGCTCCCGGCGACACCCGGAAACTACTACTCAGATCACAAAGACTATTCTACGCCCAACCGGAGAATTATCCGTGCCGGACGCCGCAATTTCAGGTGGAAAGGGACTTCACAAGCCCGGCTATGGCTCCGGGATAGCGGTACTGGAGGCCCATGTGCGTACCCTCGAACAACTCCAGGCTGTGCTCGATCCCGAGGAGATCCAACTCCTCGCTGAACGCCTGCGCCCCGAGGTCGAGATAGTATTCGTCGGAGCGGCCGGCGTCCAGATAGATGTGCTTCATGCTCGCCAACGCCTCCCCACGCTCCGGCGCCATGCGCACCGGGTCCCACGCCAGCCACTTCTCCCATACCTCTTCGTCCAGACGGCCGGTCGTGGTCTCGAACGGCATAACCGCCTTGCCGGGCTCGTTCTCATTCGGGGAGTAGCAGGCTCCCATCGCGTAGCTGTTCAGAGGCGCACCGTGGAGGCCGAAGTCGAGCCTTTCCACCGCCCGGAACCTCTCGAAGAAGACTTCCCACGAGCCCTCGAAATGGTCACGCAGGATGCGTGCCGTCCGCGGGAACTCAGGTTGGTAGCAGGTCTCGAAGAGCGCGTCGCCAGCGTGTGAGGCGAGCCCGCCGAAAACATCGGGCCTCAGCATCGGGACAACCATCGCCCCGTAACCGCCGCTCGACTTGCCGGTGAGCCCCCGGTGATCCTGGCTGGCGGCCGTCGGGTAGAGACCATCCACGAGCGGGACGACCTCGTCGCAGAGATAGTCCATGTAGCGTCCCGTGGAGGCCGAGTTGATGAACTGCGATCCTCCGTAGGAAGTCCACGCATCCACGAAGACGACTACGGCTGGCGGACATTCGCGGGAGGTAAAAAGTTCGTCTACGCGGTCGATCACGGTCGGCTCGAACGCGGAGCGGTTGAGCCACATATCCAACTGCCCAGTCATCCCCTGAATAACGTAGACCGACGCGTACTGACCGCCCTCGTCTATTCCCGGCGGCACGTAGACGTACAACGGCCGACGCGCCGGGTCTCCCAGAGGGTTGTCCGCCAGAATTTCGGATTCGACGACCAGAGTGTCCAGACGGCCGCGCATCGGGCGGTTCCAGGGAAGGCCGGGCGCCCCTTCGACCTGTTCGAGGGCCACGTTAGCCGAGGATCTCCGCCACGATCTCCCCGACCTCCGTCGGGTTGGTCGCCGCCCGGATGCCCGCCTTTTGCAAAGCCTGGCTCTTCGCCTCGGCGGTGCTCTCGCCGCCGGAGACTATGGCGCCGGCGTGGCCCATCGTCTTGCCTTCGGGGGCGGTGAAGCCTGCTATGTAGGCGACGACGGGTGTCTTCATCTCGCCCTGGATATACTCGGCGGCGAGTTGCTCGGCGTTGCCGCCGCTCTCCCCCACCAACACCACGCCCACAGTGTCCGGGTCTGCCTCGAACATCTCAAGGATCTCGATGTATTTAGTGCCGATGATCGGGTCGCCACCGATACCGACGGCCGTTGACTGGCCGATGCCGCGTCCGGTCAGCTCGCCTACGATCTGGTACGTGAGCGTACCGCTTCGGGAGACGATACCGACATTCCCGGGCGTGAAGATGTCGCGCGGCATGATCGAGACGTTCGACTTCTCGGGCGAGAGAACTCCCGGACAGTTCGGCCCTATGAGCGTCGCATCCTTTAGCCGCATGTAATTGGAGACCTTGAGCATATCGTGGACCGGCACCCCTTCGGTGATGCAGCAGATGGTCTCTACTCCGGCGTCAAGCGCCTCGAAAATGGCGTCGGCGGCGAAGGGCGGCGGCACGAAGATCACACCGGCGTTCGCCCCGGTCTCACCGACCGCCTCCTCGACGGTGTTGAAGATGGGTACGCCTTCATGCTCCTGTCCGCCTTTACCAGGCGTCACCCCGGCGGCCACGTTCGTCCCGCTTTCGAGCATTCGTCCAGTGTGGAACGCGCCCTCCCGGCCGGTTACTCCCTGCACCACGAGGCGCGTGCTTTCGTCAACGAGTATCGCCACTTTCTATCGTCCTCCGTCCCGCGCGAGCTCCACGGCCC
>JBBPZK010000197.1:0-2849 GCA_038199155.1 Rubrobacterales bacterium
CTTGGGCTACCTGCGCGAGATCTACACGCTCGCCGACCCGGACTACACCGGGCGCGTGACGACTCCAATCCTCTGGGACAAAAAGACCGGAACCATAGTAAATAACGAGTCCCGTGAGATCATCAACATGCTCGACACCGAGTTCGAGAGCCTCGCGACCACGAACGCCGACTTCTATCCAGAGGACCTGCGGGACGAGGTCGAGAACACGATGGACGCCATCTACAACCCGATCAACAACGGCGTCTACAGATCCGGCTTCGCCACTAAACAAGCCGCCTACGAAGAGGCCGTAACAGAGCTTTTCGACGCCCTCGACCACTGGGAAGATGTGCTCGGTGGGCAGCGTTACCTCTGCGGAGACCGGATCACCGAGGCCGACTGGTGCATGTTCTCGACGCTGGTTCGCTTCGACGCCGTCTACTTCGGGCATTTCAAATGCAACCTGCGGCGCATCGTTGATTATCCGAACCTGTGGGGATACCTGAAGGACTTGTACCAGCAGCCGGGAGTAGCGGAGACGGTGAAGCTCGGCCAGATCAAAGAGCACTACTACACCAGCCACGAGTCAGTAAACCCGACGGGCATAGTCCCGCTCGGCCCCGAAATAGACTTCGACGAGCCTCACGACCGCGAGCGATTCACCGCCTGACATCTCGTCCTAAATCTTCATGTCATTGCAGCCTGTAGTGTATGGTGCAAGGGTGTTCGGAACAGTGTCACGGACGGAGCAGAGCCGTGATCGGGACTCGGGAGATCAGCAAGTTGGATGAGTCGAGAATAGAGCGTTCCGGTCGGTCCTCGAGGCCGTCGAGGGTGAACAAACGGGAGAGAAGTCCTGGAGCCTGGCTCGCCTACGGTGTCTCGATGGGTGCGATCATGTTGCTTGTGGCGGCCATGCTGGTAGTAGGCATTTGGGGAACCGGTTTCGGTGCTTGGGATACGGGTTCTATAACATCCCTACTGGCTGCGGTTTTCTTGTTTGGATGCGCATTCACCTGTGGCATGCTGGCTCCGACGGTGCTGCGGAGCCTGGCAAAAGGAACAACGGGCCTAATAAGGACAGGGATCGTCGAGCAGGGTCTTCCGCCTTCTGGAACTCCTGGCGCCACCGTGGAGGGTGACGGCCCGGAGTTGCGTCTTCTGGAAGCCATAGGCCGTCACGGAGAGGTCACCCCGGCGAGGGCGGCGCTCGAAGCGAAGCTGCCCGTTGCAGAGGCGGATCGGCGGCTCACGGAGTTGGCCGAGAGTGGATATCTCGAAGTAAGGGTCGAGGATGGAAAGATAGTCTATCGTCTGTGATTTGACCGGCCCATCCCCGCCGGTCGCAGCTTAAAGAGGTTCTACCGCTCACCCGAGCGTCTATCGAAACGGGCCGGACGGTTATACTCAACGGTTATGGATGGAGTCGAAGATTTGAAGGTGGTCGCGTTCGGGGGCGGTACCGGATTGCCGGTATTGCTGCGAGGTCTCAAGGAGAAGGTTGGGGATCTGACGGCCGTCGTGACGGTGGCCGATGACGGCGGTTCCAGCGGAAGGTTGAGGCAGGAGCTCGGGGTCGCACCGCCGGGAGACGTGAGGAATTGTCTGGTGGCGCTCGCCGGGCGGCGGAGGTTGGCCGAGGTCTTCAACTACCGGTTCGAAGGGAAGGGGGATCTCTCTGACCACACCGTCGGCAACATCATTATCGCGGCGCTGGCGGATATGGCCGGAGACTTCTGCGAGGGCGTGGAGCAGGCGGCCCGGTTCTTGCGGATAGAGGGGCGAGTATTTCCGGCGGCAAGCGAGAGCCTGACGTTGGTCGCCGCACACCCCGATGGGACGGTTTCGAGGGGGGAGTCGGTCGTTTCGGAGTCGAGCAAGGAGATCTCCTCGGTCTCGGTCGAGCCGGAGGGGGCTCAGGCGCCGCCCGGTGTGATCCAGGCCATAGAAGCGGCTGATGTCGTGGTACTCGGCCCGGGGAGCCTGTTTACGAGCACGATCCCTTCCCTGCTCGGCGCCGGGGTCAGGGAGGCCCTCGCGGGGTTCTCCGGTCCTATCCTCTACGCGGCGAATGTGATGACCCAGCAGGGAGAGACGACGGGTTTCAGCGTCTCCGATCACCTGCGCGCCATAGCGGATCACGTAGGGCCAGTCGTAACGGATATCCTGGTCCACAGCGATCCCCTGGAAGAAGATTTGATCTCCCGCTACGCCGCCGAAGGAGCTGCGCCCGTCGAACTCGACCAGAGCGCCGTCGAAGACCTCGGCGTGCGCGTCCGCTCGGCCGACATCCTGGCTCGGGAATACGACTCCGGAGTGCGCCACGACCCCGTGAGGCTCGCCGGGGAGGTGTGCCGGGCTGCCCTCGTTCGCCTCTGAAGTTCGCCGCCAGCTCGCCGCGTCAACCTCTGCCGGGTCTACAGGAGCCGCCGGGCGTCGCGAACAGCTACCGGAGCTTGCCGGCCTCGTGGACGCCTCCGGTCAGTGGGACGGTGAGGGAGTCAACTTGTTTACCTCCAGCGCGGCCGTCGCCCGCTCGGTGGTTCGTCTGTGGCGGTCGGGGTTTGGACTCGAGTCGGCGATCTTCCGTGACGGCGCCTCGCCGGATCATTTCGGTCGCACCCGCTACGCTGTTCGAACCAGGGGTAACGGCTCGCTCCAGGCTCGGGACGAGCTGCGCGCCGCCCGTCCGCCGCGTACCGGCGCCGGCAGGAACGCTTATCTGCGTGGAGCTTTTCAAGGCGTCGGCTCCCTGACCCGACCCGGACGCGGGCATCACCTGGAGTTTGTCCACCGGGACCGGGAATTTATCGAACGGGTCGTGACTCTCTCCCGCGCTCCCCTCAAAGTCGTTTGGCGGCGCGGGC
>JBBPZK010000198.1:0-4002 GCA_038199155.1 Rubrobacterales bacterium
AGAGTCTCCTTTCACGCCCTCCAATCGCTTTGGTATCAGGTGGCGTGGATGGGGCTCCTGGTCGTTGGCTGGACCGTGACCGGTATCCTTATGCATGTTCTCGTCGGTTTCCTGCTGATCCCAGTGATGCTGCTCCTGAGCCTGTTCCCGTTCGCGCACGCCGCCTACGCCGCTTACAGGGTCAATCAGGGAATTGATTATCGTTACCTGTGGGCGGCAAACTTGGCCGAAGGAGACAGCGGTTTCAGGCTTTAGAAGACGGCAAAGAAAGGAAGAGAATGGGCATTGTAAGTTGGATCGTCGTTGGCTTGATCGCCGGGTTGCTGGCGAAACTGGTCCTGCCGGGCAAAGACCCCGGCGGGTTTATCGTAACCACGCTTATCGGGATGGCCGGGGCGGTCGTCGGCGGGTTCATCATAGGCATTATCGGCGGCGCGGGGACGACCGGGTTCAACATATGGTCGATCCTGGTGGCGACGCTCGGAGCCGTCATCCTGCTGGCTATCTACCGGCTCTTCACTGGCGGGAGAAGGACAAGGAGGGTCTAACAGCTTGTCAGCATTCAACAAAAACACGAGTCTGGCGTGCTGATTGCCGGTAGCGTGGGGTACGGAAGGCCAATACTTACGCGACGAGATCTGGGGGCTTTACTGGCGGCGGGCCAGGTATACGCCGACGAGGATCACCAGCCCTCCGGCTATCTTGTTGATCCCGAGCGTCTCGCCGAAGAAGATTATCCCCGAGGCGATGCCGGTCAGGGTGATGAGGTACTGGTAGACGAGCACCCGGTTCGCCCCGGCGCGGCGGATGCCCCGCTGCCAGGCCGAGAAGGCGAAGGCGGTCGCGAATATCGCAGAGTAGGCGATCGCCGCCCAGACCCCGACGCTCACGCTCCCCCAATCCAAATTCAACAAGAAGGGTGAGGACAACGCCAGCACGACCGGAGCCCCGAAGAGGGTCGGGTACGTAGCCACGGCAAGCGGCGAGTACCGCTCCAACATCCTCATCGAGAAGACTGTATAGACACCGACGCCGAGAGACGCGAGCAGGACCAGAAGGTCTCCGGTGATGCTGGTTCCCTTCGCACCGAGGCCCTCGTAGAAGACCACTCCGATGCCCAATATGGAGAGAAGAACGCCTAACACGCCTCGCCCAGTCGGGCGCTCCAGGCCGAGTGCGAAGCCAAGCAGTAGCCCCCAGACAGGCGCTGTAGCGAAGACCAAACCAGTGTTCGATGCGCTGGTCATGCTCACGCCGAAGGTAAAAGAAGTCTGGGCGGTAGCGACCCCGAAACAGCCGAGCGCCGCCATCGGCAGGACGTCCTCGCGTCTCAATCGACTCTCGGGGTCTAGGAAGCGGAGTACGCCGAGCAGCAGCACACCTCCCAGGGTGAATCGCAGACCGACGATCACCAGCGGCGGTACGAGACTGGCAGCGTACTTGGTAGCGGCGTAGTTGGATCCCCAGAAAACGGCGGCCAGCACCAGAGAAAGTTCCGCCAGTACAGCCGCTTTTCGTTTCTCGTAAGACACAAGAATGGATTGTACTCCCCATCCGCAGCCCAGCACCGAGACAAGAAATTAAAGCTAATAAGAAGTGGCGGGACCGGGACTCGAACCCGGGACACCATGATTTTCAGTCATGTGCTCTACCAACTGAGCTATCCCGCCACGCGGATGGAGATCAACCGGAGATGATTCTAGTTTACGAGAGGCGAGCTATCAAGCTCGCACAAGGGGCCGTGCCCTGAAAGCGAAGTGATAAGGAAACTCCTCGGTTGCCGGAGACACCTCGAAGCCTGCTTCTTCGAGCAACGCTTGTCCCTCCGCCGGCGTTAGAGAGACATCAGGCGGCGGGCCGGGCTCACGCTCGACGTCGGCCCGCCAGTCTATTACGAGCAGGAAACCGCCCGGCCGGAGAAGGCGCCTCATCTCCGCCAGCGCCCCCTCCCCTAAGACCTCGTGCAGGAGATTCACCACCAGCACCCGGTCCACGCTCCCGTCTCTCAGGTCTACGCGGTTGCTCTTTATGAGGTGCGGGTGTACGTTCCTAAAGTCCGTACCACCCAGCCGTTCTTCGAGATGACCGATCATCTCCGGGCTTTCGTCGACGGCGTGTACGACTCCGTCGGGAAGTCGCTCGGCGACGGGTACGGAAAGTACGCCACTCCCAGCTCCGTAGTCGACGACCGTCTCTGAGCCCTGTAGGTCAAGGAGGTCCGCGACACGACCGTTGGGCAGCATCTCTTGGCGCTCCGGAAGGTCTAGCCTGGCGGCTTTGGCCGGGTCGAACTTGTGAGGTTGGCGGTTCAGGTTAGGCTGCTCCGGCGAAACGTTCCAGCTTGAAAGCGGACTCGACCATCTCCTTGGGGAGCGCCCCGACGACGGCCTTCGGCTGCTCTCCGGGCTCGAAGAAAACGATGGTCGGGATGCTGGAGATCTTGAAATGTCCGGCCAGCGCCGACTCCGCGTCCACGTCCACCTTGGCGACCTTTACCGAGCCCTCGTACTCCTCGGCTATCCGCTCCATGACGGGGGCGACCTGCCGGCACGGCGCGCACCACTCGGCCCAGAAATCGACCAGGACGGGCACCTCCGACTCCAGCACCTCTCCCTCGAAAGTGTCTACCGTTATCTCTATCGGCTCTGCCATATCTTTCCTCCTGAAAGTTTTTTTAGATCCCCACTGATTGTAACCCTCCGTCAAAGAGTAGAGTCCGTGAACGCGGACTAAAGAGATAGAAAGAGACGTTCGAGGCGGGAGCGACGGGACTCGAACCCGCGGCCTCCGGCGTGACAGGCCGGCGTTCTAACCAACTGAACTACGCCCCCGCATGGGACGCCCCTCGCAGGGCAAAGAGAGTGTATCAAAAGCCCGCCGGTCTTCCAACCGTGATGCCTCTCAGTAGCGTCGGCCACGTTGGCGGCTGATATCGAAGCGGGCGGAGTCCGAGACGGCCATAACGGCCATCACGCCGCACTGGACCGGGTCTCCGACGACGAGGTCCGCAGCTTCGGGGACGCTGCCGGGCATGTTGAGCGAGAGTACGATGATCCCCTGCTCCCGGATCTCATAGACCGCTTTCGCGACATCTCCGCCCATCAAAGAGCCCGCGAGTACCAGCGCCACCGCGCGGGGAAGGCGGGCCACGGCCCTCACGGCCCCTGCCAGGTTCTCCTCCCCGACCAGCGGTATCGTGTCAACGGAGATACGCTCGCCCCGGATATTGTGCCGGTCCGCCTCGGCGACCGCGCCGACCACCACCTGCCCCACCTGGGCTCCGCCACCAACAACGATGATCCGCTTACCGTAAACCTTCCCAAAAGGCGGCGCCAGCTCGACCGTCCGGACGTTCACCAAAGCCTGGAGGTCTTGTATCAGGGCATCCGGGTCGGCAATATCCTCCAGCTCGAAGTAGACCGTAGACCTCCCATCACGTCGCTCGGCGATATCCACGTAGGTAATGTTGGCCCGATATTCGGAGATCACCGACGTAAGCGAGTGGAGCGCGCCAGGCTCGTCGGAGGTACGGACCATCAGGGCCAGCAAACGGTCTCTTTCGACGTTCTCACTCACAAACCAATCTCCTAAAAGTCTTCCGCGCAAGTATCGAATAGGCCCGGGAAGAACCAGAGCTTTTACCTCCAGCATCTTACCTGGAAATCGAGCCACCTAAAATAGAAGGCGAAGACGTCAACGCGTCGAACAAAGCCACGAGCCCATATACTCGGTCTGCTCCTGAGTGAACATATCTACGATAACATGCCACGCCCAACATCTACGCGGCGGCGTCCCCACCGTCATAACCGCCTGCCGCTACGTTCACACCGTAAAAGAAATGGTCAACAAAGAAGACGTGCAGGCTTACGTAACCCTCCCCGAAGAAGCGCACGCTGGAGATTATACAGTGTTAGTCATAATGATTGAGCCTTTATGCCGTATCCGCAATGCTCGAAGAAGCCGTGGGCATCCTCGGCGCTGATCGCCGAGATCGCTACACCC
>JBBPZK010000199.1:0-5753 GCA_038199155.1 Rubrobacterales bacterium
CCAGCAGGGCAGAAGTAGAAAAACTAATTGATTTAAGGGCGACCATGTCCTCTGTTGGCAACGTGCCACCTTTGGGATATGTTTTGGTAGTCAAGATGGATCCCGTTTACGGTAGCAGAGGCGAGTTGTTCATTAACAAAGAGCAAACTTTGCAACTCGTAGACCAATTTGTAGCCGGTGTCCCTGTAGATTTGTCTTATGTGTGCCAAAATCTACTATCTTTGTTTACTGTTCGATTAGATGGACGTACGCGCTTTGGGCTGACAGAGCCTAAACCCGCGATGGATATTTTAGGGCCACCTCAAAATCACCTTATGGCACTATTTCAAGATGAAGATGCTCGGAAACGTATGCGCGAGACAACTTTTGATGCCTTTGGCTTTTATTTTGTATTAGACCCTACCAGTATGGGTAATCTCCGCGTTCGGATGTCTTATAGGTTGCCGGTCGAGCCTAGCGAGGAGCAATCCTGGGACGCAAGAGCGCGTGAGTTTCACAGAGGCGCTACAGACATTGCCGAACTGAGCGATGGCGTCAAGGCGTTTGCCGGAATCACGGCGGCTGTCTTGAGCGGTGACTACAGGATTATTCTCGTTGATGAGCCTGAAGCTTTCCTCCACCCTGTTCTAGCTAGAAAACTGGGTAGGAAACTAACTGAGTTGGCATCTGAACGCCAAGGCAACGTACTAGCCGCTACGCATAGCTCTGATTTTCTTATGGGATGTATCCAAACTGGGAGCAAAGTCAATGTTGTACGGCTTACTTATCGACAGGGTGTAGCGACCGCAAGACTTCTACTCGCCGATAAGCTTCAAGAGATGATGCGCGATCCTTTATTGCGTTCGACCGGTGTGCTAGGTGCCCTTTTCTATCAAGGCACTATCGTTTGCGAAGGAGATTCAGATCGTGCCTTTTACCAAGAGGTTAACGAGCGGTTGCTAGCCTATGGAAGAAAAGGAGCAGAGAATAGCTTGTTTTTGAACGCCCAGAATAAGCAAACTGTACGGAGAATACTGCAACCTCTTAGAGAGATAGGAATACCTGCAGCGACCATCGTAGATCTGGACGTTTTCAAGGACGATGTCTTTAAAGAGTTGCTGAAGTCTGCCTTTGTGCCTGAAGCTTTGGTTAACGCTTGGGGCGTACTCAGAGGAGAGCTGAACAGGAAACTCAAAGCCAAAAACGAGAAGTACGCACAAAACGGAGGCATAAACCTTCTTGATGCTCTCGATTTGGAGTCTTCTCAAACCTTTATAAATAATCTCGCAGAATATGGGATATTTGTGGTAGCAGATGGTGAGCTCGAGTCTTGGCTTGAGGGATTACATGTAGACGGTTCGAAGTCTGAGTGGGTGCCCAAGATGTTTGAAGCAATGGGAGCAGATCCTGCGGATGCAGGCTACTTGAAACCTCAACAGGGCAACGTATGGGGCTTCATGGAGAAAGTGGCTGATTGGATAGCAGATCCGAGAAGAAAAGGCATACCAGAGTAATTAAGAACTTTGCACGGAGGCGATAACGTCCTGCAACCCTTGTTTGGCGTCGGCGAAGAGCATCATGGTCTTGTCGGTGTCGTAGAAGAGGGGGTTATCCACGCCCGCGAAGCCGGGACTGAGGGAGCGTTTTATGAAGATGACCTTTTTTGCTTTTTCTACTTCCAGGATCGGCATGCCGCTTATTGGGGTGTCTTGCTCGGGGTCGCTGGCGGCCGGGTTTACGACGTCGTTTGCGCCGACGATGATCGCGGCGTCTGCGTCTTCGAACTCGGGGTTTATATCTTCCAGGTCGTAGAGCTTGGCGTAAGGGATGCCTACTTCGGTCAACAGGACGTTCATGTGACCGGGCATCCTTCCGGCGACGGGGTGGATGCCGAAGAGGACTTCCTTGCCCTGTTTTTCGAGGGCTTCCATCAGGTCGCGCATCGGGCCTTGGGCCTGGGCGACCGCGAGGCCGTAGCCGGGAACGATGACGACTTTTTCGGCTTCGTCCGCGAGGTATCCGCCGACCGTCTCGGCGCTCGCGTCGTTTACCTCTCGGTCTTCACGGTCTTCGCTTTTCTTGCTCCCGGAGGCGGCTATGCCGGCGAAGATGATCTTCCCTAGTGGCCGTCCCAGGGCGCCGGACATGAGGTTCGTCAGGATTGTTCCCGAGGCCCCGACGATGGTGCCGCCGATAATGAGGATGTAGTTGCCGAGCACGAACCCGGACGCCGCGGCCGCGAGGCCGGTGCAGGCGTTCAGTAGCGAGATGACTATGGGCATGTCCGCGCCGCCTATCGGGATGACGAGCAGGACGCCCAGGATGAGCGACCCGACTAGGATGGCGGCAACGGAGGCGGTCGGCGAGATGAACGGCAGCACGTTTCCGGCGAGGATCGCGTTTGCCGCCAACACCAGGATGACGATGAACAGGAGTCCGTTTACGACTTGTTGTAGCGGGAACGAGACGGAGCCCGAGAAAGCTATCTCCTGGAGCTTTGTAAACGCTATGATGCTCCCGGCGAAGCTGACCGACCCGACGAGGACGGTTAGAGGAACCGTGATCGTCGCCACTAGACTCTGTTCGCTGCTCGTCTGCAAGTGGTAGAACTCCGAGAGGGCTATTAGGGCGGCGGCTCCTCCGCCGACGCCGTTGTAGGCGGCGACCATTTGGGGCATTGCCGTCATCTTGACCCGCTGGGCCGACAGAGCCCCGACGACCGTACCGAGGAGTGCGGCCGCGCCGATCAGGATGAGGCTCTGAAATTCGATCACGAAGAGAGTCGCCACGAGGGCTATGACCATGCCGACCGCTGCTATGGTGTTGCCGGAGCGTGCGGTCTCCGGCCGGCGTAGGCGGCGGATGCCGAGGATGAACAGAGCGGCGGCAGCGAGATAAGCCAGGAACGTCGCGACTTGCAAGGTCTAGTCCTCTCTCCTCTTTTTGACCCTCGGGGTCGGGGAGCGGAACATGCCGAGCATCCGGTTCGTCACCCAGAAACCGCCCACGACGTTAAGCGCCCCGAAAAACACCGCGATAAACCCGACCGCCTGAATGTAGACGTTGGTCGCGGCGGCCAGCGTGATCATGCCTCCCACCAGGATGACGCCGTGGATCGCGTTTGTGGCGCTCATAAGCGGCGTGTGGAGCAGGTTCGGGACCCGTGAGATCAGCTCGAACCCGAGGAAGGCGGCTATTATAAGGACGGCCAATTCGGCCAAAAACGAGTTCACGCTACCGGGCCTCGCTCTCTTCGGATGCTTTTTCCAGTGCCTCGCGGGTCGGCCCGTGACGTACCTCGCCGTCGTGGGCTATGCAGGTGGCGGCGATGATCTCATCGTCGAAATCCAGGGCGAGACGCGGGTCCTTTTCGTCTTTGTTTTCGGATTCGTCTTCGTCTTCGGTGATGTGACCGATCAGGCTGTACATGTTGCGCGAGTAGAGTTGGCTGGCGTGGATGGGCATGCTGCTCGGCAGGTTGACCGGCCCGATGACCCTGACCTGGCTGTGCTCGACGGTCTCGCCCGGCTCCGAAAGCTCGCAGTTGCCGCCGCTCTCTGCGGCGAGGTCAACGATCACACTCCCCGGCTTCATCGACTCGACCATCTCTTTATCAACCAGAGTCGGCGCTTTCCTACCTGGGACGAGCGCCGTGGTTATGACGATGTCCATCTCCTTTATGCGCTCCCGGACGAGCTTCTGGTCCTCGCCGAGCTTCTCCCCGGACCAACCGCCTTCCTCTTCCTCCGGCTCTTCGGGCTCTTCTTCGCCCTCCACGATGTACTCTTCTCGCGGCGGCTCCCCGAAGGAGTAGAACCCGAGGGAGACCATCAGCTTTCGGAAACCTTCCGGCTCGTATACTTCGTACTCCTCTTTCTCGTCGCTCTCTTCTTTCTCGTCGTCGGAGTCTATGAACGAGGCCCCGAGGGACTGCGACTGTTCTTTTGTTTCGGGCCGGATGTCGTAGGCGAAGACTTCCGCGCCGAGCCGGTTCATTATGGCGATAGCCTGGAGTCCCGCGACCGCCACGCCCAGGACCAGCACCTTCGCTGCTTTCGTCGTCCCGGCGGCGGTTGAGAGCATCGGGACATACTTGCCCAGGGAATCGGCCCCGATCAGGGCGCACTTGTAGCCCGCGATGGAGCCCATCGAAGAGAGCACGTCCATGCTCTGGGCGACGCTGGTGCGCGGTACGGCCTCGTTCGAGAAGACCGTGACCCCGGCGTCGGCGAGTTTCTTTACCCGGTCTGGATCCCCCGGCCCGTTCAAGAAGCATACGAGTGCCTGACCCTCGCGCATGTGCCCGATCTCCGCATCCGTAGGGCTCGCGACCTTGATAACCAAGTCCGACTCACCGTAGACCTCCGCCGCGTCCGGGACGATCCTCGCTCCCGCCTCCTCGTAGTTTGCGTCGAGGTTGTAGTCGCGTCCCGCTCCGGCTTCGACGAGCACCTCGAAACCGTTCTTGACGAGCTTCGCGACGGTCTCGGGAACCAGCCCTACCCGCCGCTCACCTTCCGCTACCTCTTTCGGCACTCCCACCTTCACGCAGAGGATTATATAGCGAGGGAGAAGCTATATGTGTAAAGCCGCGCATAGAGTTTATGGATCGGAGCTATTTGCGACGCTTATCACGCCGGGGCCGAAGCTCCGCCGCGAGATGCCCTACCGGTTCTCCACCTTCGAGGTGCTGCTCGACTACCTCCGGGACATCCTCCGGTTCGAGTCCGAGGTACCACGAGCCGGGCGGATAGACGACTACGTTCGGGCCGTGCTTGCAGAGGCCGAGACAATCGACCGAGTCTACCCGCACGTCACGGTTCATTTTCCTCTCGCGCAACTCTTCCTTGAGTGCCTTACGGGTCTCCTTCGAGCCGCGTTTCTTGCAGTCTCCGCCCTTGCAGACAAAGACGTGCGCCTCGTAATCCCGGACTTTCGCCTGTGGCAGCATCGGGGTGTTAGGGTCGATGGCCCGTTCGGAGGCTTTCTTCGACTTCTTTTTCTTGGAGATCTCTTCCTCCGATCCCGGCCCCGGCGAACCCGCCGTTGTGGACTCTACGAACAGGTTTTTGATCTTCCCGGATAGTTCCAGATACGCCGAATATATCACGGGCGCTGCCGAAGCTGTATGATTTGTCGGCGGTGAAAATAGATTAGGTGGAGAGGGCATTTTGAAGCGGCAGTCGGTAATAGACGTAGGGTCGAACACGATACATCTCCTGGTCGCGGAGGTGGGGGATGGGGAGGTCCTGCCCGTCACCGCCGAGAAGTTCTCGGCCCGGCTCGGGGCGGGCGTCGAGAAGAGCGGGAAGATAAAAGAAGAGCGACTCGAACTCGCAGCCGACGCCATAGGATTCTTCTCGCGGATAGCCGGGTTGAGCGGGGCGCCAGGTCCGACGATACTCGCCACCAGCGCCGTCCGGGACGCGAAAAACGGTCCCGAGTTGGTGGATCGGGTACGTGAGATCACCGGCCTCGACATGCGTCTTATCTCCGGTGAGGAGGAGGCGGAACTAGGTTTCCGGGGTGCTGTGGCCGCGGTCGGGGCGTCGGCGTGGGAGGGGTCGGCTCTGGTCGTGGACCTCGGCGGCGGATCCGCCCAACTCATCGTCGGTGAGGCGTCCAGCGGTCCGCTCATGCAGGTCTCTCTGCCGCTAGGTTCAAACCGCACTACGGAGCGGTTTGTCGAGCACGACCCGGCGAAGAAAAAAGAGTTGCGGGCGCTCGACGAGCACGTCAGGGAGATGATGCCGGGGTGGAACATTGCGTCCAGG
>JBBPZK010000200.1:0-3450 GCA_038199155.1 Rubrobacterales bacterium
AACGGGCGAGCGGGTGCTCGGAGAGGCTTTCGGCCGAGGCGGCGAGCGAGAGCGCCTCTTCCTCTCCGTAGCCGTTCAGGGTGACGACTCCGGTGACGGCCGGCTCGCCGTGGGTTATGGTCCCGGTCTTGCAGGTCATCCACCGCAAGCGCTTCGAGCGGAATCTCGACCTCTCGACCATCTTCCGCGAGACGGCGAGCCGTGGAGGGCTCTAGTTCCAGAAGACGGCGCACGGACTGCGAGGCGCGCACGTGCACCAGCACGGAGGCGTAGCCCCCGATGAGGTGGAAAGCGAGTACGAACACCGTAGCCCCGAAGAACCCGCCCGAGGGGAACGCGGGTACGAAGAGACCCACGGAGCCACCGGCGAGCCCCCCTATACTAGCGGCGGAGACGAGCACGTCCTGATTGAGGATGGCGCGCCTAATCGACTGAAAGCCGTTGCGGAAGATTATGAAGCGGGCTGGCCCAAAGAAGAGGAAAAGCGCCAGAATCCCCATCGCCGCAGTGAGAAGCACGTTCTCGCCCATCAGAAGCATCGTACCCATCAACGCCGAGGCCGCAGCCAAAAACGCGCCCGAGAGCACCGCCTTGCGGCGCGCCTCCGCGAGTTCCCGTTCCTCTTCGGCGAAGAGCTCCTGTTGGTTGGGATCCCGGGCCGTATAGCCGAGGTCTTCGAGAGTCTCCCGGATCTCATGTTCGCTGATCTTCGTCGGATCGTAGCGTACTAGAGCTTCCTCATGGGCTATGGAGACCCGCGCTTCTTCGACCCCTTCGAGACGACCAAGGCCCCTGTGAATGGACTCGGTACACAGGGAGCAGTGCATCCCGCCAACCTTGAGCTGCAGCCTGGCGGAGCCGTCTCCATCAGCCCTCTCGGGACGGATGAAGGTCTCCGGTGGCCGGGCGCTCACGCCGCGCCTTTCTCGTCCGTGACCTCGTAACCGAGTAGGTACAACCTCTCGCGTAGCTCCTCGTCACCGACCCGGCCGGGGTCGAACTCCACCACGACCCTCTGGCTGTCCGCGCCGGCCTCGACGCGCGAGACGCCGGGCAAGCGTTTCAAGGCGCGACCTAAGCGCTGCTCGCAGCCCTCGCAGTGGATCTTCTGATCGCCTGTTACTGTAAAATTAGCGGTGCTTGCCATCTCGTTCATCTCCTCTTGTCAGGTTGCATAAGTTCGATTTAGAGGTTACACCTTGCAGTAGATATAAGGTCAAGGTGTGCATGAAGGAGAGCCGCAGTGAAACTCAGGATCGGGGAATTGGCGAAGAAGTTGGGCCTGAACGCCCAGACGATCCGGTACTACGAGCGTATCGGGCTCTTGCCGGAACCGGAGAGGACAGAGGCAGGATATAGGCTTTATAGAGATGAGGATCTGCGGCGGCTCAAGTTCGTAAAGAACGCCCGGAACGCCGGACTTACGCTAGGAGAGATCAAAGAAGTGTTGGCCTTTCACGAACGTGGAGAAGCGCCCTGCTCGTACGTAACGGGAGCTATAGCCCGCCGGGCCGAGGAGGTGGATCGTCAGATAACAGAACTTACGAAGTTCAAGAAGGAGCTCGACAGGCTCCACGAGCAGGCCAGAGTGCGGCCGGCTGGGGAAGCGAAACCCGACCGCTACTGTCACATAATCGAAAGTGTCAGATAGCCCTGGCGAGCAGGAAGCCACGCTCCAGCGAATGACGGAAGCCCGATTCAGTCGCGAATTTCCCGTTTTGTAACTGTGCAATCATGGTCGAGGACTCACGCCAAGCACCAGAAGGGGACCGGGCTGGTAAGAATCTGTTCAGGATATGCGGCTGGAGAAACGTGCGTCGGGGGGGCATCCCGATCCTACTGAAATCCTGATGACTATAAGCGCAAGGCGGTTACCTTTCGAAGTGGAGTTGGTAGCCAGCCTGGTAAAAAGTGTACTAACCGCCTACGTGTATGGCGGGTCGCTTCTTCGGGTCTCGCTCGGCTTCGCGAAGGACTTCGCGGGTGAGGGGGGCGGTGTCGCCCTCGCCGAAGAGGACGTAGCGGAGGACGTAGACGAGCGGGTTGCCTTCCGTCCAGCCGAAGTAGCAGTGCGGGCGCTTGCCGGTCGTGTCGCGCAGGTAGATCAGGAAAGCTGCTATGGCGTTCGGGACCGTCGAGCTCTCGGCCCGCAGGACCCGGAAGCCGCCGACCTCCACACCTCTTATCTCCAGCACGTCGGTGAACTCGGAGGCGTCGTTCACCTCCACCTCCAGGAACAGGATGCGGTCTTTTGGTGGGATGTGGTTGTCCTCGCGTTGCTCCTTCTCTTTCCTGGCGTACTCGATCTTCGTGCCGGTCCTGCGCCGGTGGGCGACCAGGTGGATCTCACCGCGCCTGTTCGCCTCCTCTATGAACCGGAGGGCTCTTTTATCCAGCTCTATGCGTTCCTGGCGCAGTTCCGTCGAGCGTCTGACGCGTGAGATCAGGGAGATCAGGACTATGGCGAGGATGGCGAGCAGGGCTATCTTTATACCGCCGGGGGCCTGGATAATGTTCCCAATGGTGGCGTAGACGGCCACGACAACGACCACCCCGAAGATCAAGGTCCCGCGCACCGACCTGCCGCGCCAGGCGGCGAGGGTCACGGCTATGGCTGCCGAGGTCATCATGAACAGGACGCCGGTGGCGTAGGAGCCGCTCTGGGAATCTACGTTTGCGTCGAAAGCAAGTGTGATCGCCACCGCTATCGCCGTATAGACCAGGACGAGCGGCCTTATGGCACGTCCCCACTCCGGCGCCATGCCGTAGCGAGGCAGGTAACGCGGCACGATGTTCAACAATCCGGCCATGGCCGAGGCGCCGGCGAACCAGAGGATGGCTATCGTGCTGATGTCGTAGACCGTCCCGAAACCGTTTCCGAGGTACTCGTGCGCCACGTAGGCCAGCGCACGCCCGTTGGCCTGTCCGTTTGGTCCGAACTGGTTTTGGGGGATCAAAACGACCGTGATGAAGCTCGTGAAGATCAGGTAGAAGCTCATTATGACGGCCGCCGCCGTCAGCATCTTGCGCGTGTTTCGTATGCGGCCCTCGGGACGATGCGGGTCGTCATCGTCCTCGCCCCGCACGAGCGGCATCATGGAGACGCCGGTCTCGAACCCCGAGAGCCCGAGGGCGAGCCTCGGGAAGACTATGAGTGACGCGAGGATCACGGACCACGGGCTGCTGTGGGTCCTGAACAGCGCGTCTTTCCAGTCGGCGAAGTGTTGAGGTTGGGCCACGACCTCGTACATGCCGACGGCCACGACGACGAGGTTGAGTATCAGGTATGCCCCGACCAGGAAGATCGCGATTCCGATAGCCTCCTTGAAGCCCTTCAGGAAGACCGCGCCGAGCACAGCAACCAGCACTAGCGTGATGGTGAGAGCCTGGTGTTTGAGGAACCCTGGCACCAGCGGGTTCCCTACTACCTGCTGCGCGGCCGAGGCGGAG
>JBBPZK010000201.1:0-2151 GCA_038199155.1 Rubrobacterales bacterium
ATCTTCTTCGTCGCCGGGAGCGCGGCCTTTTCGCCGTCCCCGCCGTTCTCTATAAGGGTTGCTATGGCTATCTTCGGGTTTTTCTCGGGCGCGAAGGCGATGTACCAGGAGTTTGGTTTGCCGCCCGGAACCTCGGCGGTACCGGTCTTGGCCGCCACCTCGACTCCCTTTATAGCGCCGGCCGGGGCCGTTCCTTTGTCCGTCACGACCATGTGCATCATCTTGGTCAGGGTTTTGGCCGTACCCTCGTCGATCACCTGCTTCCGTTCGCTCGACGCGGGCCGGTCTAGGATGACACCGTCCGAAGACCTGACTTCCTTGATGAGCTGCGGCTCCATCATGACGCCGTTGTTTGCTATGGCGGCGGTCATCATAGCCATCTCGAAGGTGTTGGTCTGTACCTGAGCCTGCCCGAAGGAGGCGGCGGCCAGGTAGTTGCCGTCCCACTCCGAGGGAGGCGGCCCCATGCTGGACGGTGTAACCGGCAGCGGAAATTCCTTGTAGGAGTCGCCGAAGCCGAACTGCTGGGCCATGTCGTAGAGCGCCTGCGCGTGGACTTTTTCGGTTGCTATCTTGGCGAAGATGACGTTTATGGACTTAGCGTAGGCCTCGTCGAAGCGGAGTTGTCCGTAGCGGTAGCCGCCGTAGTTGGTAATTCTATAGCTGCCTGGCGCCGCCTGGTAGCTCCCCGAGTCGAAGAACTTGTCCGAGGGCTTGACCCCTTTTTTCAGAGCGGCCGCGGCTGTGATGGTCTTCATCACCGAGCCTGGGGCGTAGAGGCCTTGCGTGGCCCGGTTGAGGAGCGGTTGGTTGGGGTCGTTCCGGATCTGCTTGAAGCGCTCGTCTATGTTGTTCGGGTCGTAGGATGGATAGGAGACGAGCGCGAGGATACGCCCGGTCTGCGGGTCGAGCGCCACGACCGAGCCACGTCCGGTCTTGCTCTGGGCGATCTGGTCTCGGGCGACTTTCTGGAGCTTCGGGTCGATGGTGAGTGTGATGTTGTTTCCGGGCTGTGGCCCGCCGGTAAACTGGTTTATGAGTTGGTCCAGGGTCTCGGGCTGCTTTGTAGCCGAGAGGTTCGAGTTCTCCCCGATCTCGACACCCGTCGCCCCGTACCTCTGGCTCCAGTAACCGACCACGTCCGCGTACAACGAACCTTCCGGATAGACGCGTTTGTAGGAGCCGTCTTTCTGCTTCTCGCTCTTCGCCAGCACGGTATTGCCGTCGCCCGCAACGATGACGCCGCGCGGCGACTGTACGTTTCTCTTTGTCTGCAGGCCGTTGTGAGGGTTGTCCGCGAGGGCTTTCTGGGCGTAGACCTGCCAGTAGGCGAGCATCCCGACGAGCGCCGCGAACCCGACCACGAACAGGTAGAAAGAGCGCCTTACCTGCGCGTTCATCCGGCCCCGTCCTTCCCGGAGCTTCCGACAAACCTCTTGCCCGCTTTCTCGGAGATGACGAGGAGCAGGCCGGTCAGGATAAAGCTGCCCACGACTGAAGAACCGCCGTAGGAGACGAAGGGGAGGGTTATGCCGGTCAGCGGGATGGCTTTGGTTACGCCGCCGACGATGATGATGGTCTGGATGGCGAGCGTGGAGGCGAGCCCGAAGGCGAGCAGCTTGGAGGCCGGGTCGTCGGTGAGCATGGAGATCTTGATTCCACGGTAGACGAAGGCTAAAAAGGCGAGCAGCACCGCCGTCGCGCCGATTAAACCGAGCTCGCTGGCTATGGCGGAGAAGATGAAGTCCGTCTGGACCTCTGGAATAGTCTGCGAATATCCCGCGCCGAGGCCGGTGCCTGTGATCCCGCCGTCGGCTATGTTGAAGAGACTCTGGAGGATCTGAAATCCTATGCCGTCCGCGTATTTCCAGGGGTTGAGCCAGGTTTCCACCCTGACCTGCACGCGGGCGATCATCAGGTAGCTTGCGAAGGAGCCCACGGCGAAGAGGATGCTGCCGAGTATGAGGTAGGCTGCCCGGCTCGTCGCCACGTAGAGCATCAGGAGGGGAGCCGCGAAGAAGAGCAGGCTGCTCCCGAGATCCTTTTCGAGGACTAGCAGACCGATCGAGGCTGCCCACACCAGGGCAACGGGGCCGAAGTACTTGAGCGGCGGGATCTGTATGCCGAGGAAAGTGCGGCTAGTCGCGGCCA
>JBBPZK010000202.1:0-8997 GCA_038199155.1 Rubrobacterales bacterium
AGCATTTCTTGTCTTTGGCGCAGCGGTCCACCGCGCCGGGGAGGTCGAAGTCTTCCCACAGGTCCGGGACCTTGCCGTGACTACCTTCCACATCGACGTCGGCGCTAAGGTTCAACGCGTCGCGGGCGATGGGGTTGGCGAACATGATGTCGCCGCCGAGGTTCGTCGCCATCACCCCTTCATTGAGGTTGTCCACGATAGCCGTGAGCGTGGCGCTGCTCTCTTCGAGTTGGCTGAAAGAATCCTGCAGTTTGCCGGCCATGGAGTTGAAAGTGAGCGCCAACTCACCCAGCTCATCGCCGAAGGTGGGGTTCAGGCGGTACGAGTAGTTGCCCTGCTCCATCTCCTCGACGCCGCGACCGAAGCGTTTTACCCGGCGATCCAGGAAGGTAGCCATGAGGAGCGCGAGGATGACGCCCACCGCCGAGGCGAGCGCGGCCGCCTCGATACCGCTCCGCAGGAAGAGTTTGTAGACGGAGGTCTCTCCCTCTCCGGAGACGAACACAACGCCGCCCTCCACGTTGCCGTTCCGTACCATCGGCACCACCGCGACCCTGTTATCTCCGGCCATCTCGTTTCTGCGTTCGCCTTTGGAGGCCGCGCTCAGTATTCGCTGCGGCACGGGGGAGAGGAGCTTGCGGCCCGCCGAGGCGGTTACCTTGCCCTGTCGGTCCACTACCAGCACCCGGCCGCCGCCGGAGCGGGCGGCGAGTTCCAGCTTGCTCTGGAGCGGTTGGCTGTTGCCGCGCGCGAGGGCGTCGGCCGCCGCGAATGCTTTATCCACGGTGCGGCCCTGTTCGTAATCTCCCAGGCGAGCCTTGACCGCCGGGCGGAGGTAAAGGATGAGGGTGGACACGCAGATCAGCACGATGATTATCACCGCGAGCGGTATCCAGATCCGAAACCTCATGTTCATACTCACACTTATACCTCTTTCTCCACACGTCGGCCAAGACTTTCTCTTTCCGCGCCGCCGGATGCCGCTCTGCTAAACTTTTCGCGGATATTCGAGGGACGAGTTTTGCTGGAGGATCGCCGGACGGCGGAGAGAGGCGCCTTTGCTCAGAACGATTACAGTAACGCGCTACGTCACCCCTCTGCGCGAGGGTGGCTCGCTACCGGCGATAGTCGAGGCTGACGACCTCGGCACCTACGTGCTCAAGTTCAGGGGGGCGGGACAGGGCCGGAAGGCGCTCGTGGCCGAGGTCGTGGCCGGGGAGATCGCGCGTCACCTCGGCTTCGGCGTGCCGGAGGTAGTGCTGGCGAACCTCGACCCGGAGCTCGCCCGCGCCGAGCCGGACCCGGAGATTCAACACTTGATCCGGGCGAGCGCCGGACTCAACGTCGCCCTCGATTACCTCCCCGGCTCTCTTGGATTCGACCCTCTCGCCGACCCCCCGGACCCACAGCTCGCCTCGCGCATCTTTTGGTTCGATTCCCTGGTAGCCAACGTGGACCGCTCCATCCACAACACGAACCTCCTGCGCTGGCACGGACGCCTGTGGCTCATAGACCACGGCGCTTCTCTCTACTTCCATCACACCTGGTCCGGCTGGCGGGCCGCGGCGAAGCGTCCGTACGCCGCCGTCCGGGACCACGTGCTGCTCCCCTTCGCGACCGATATAGAGCAGGCCGACGCCGACCTCCGTCCCCTGGTTACGATGGAAGCCCTGGACCAGATACTGAAGCTGGTGCCGGACGAGTGGCTCGTGGACGAGCCGGGTTTCGGGGATGCCGCAGAGGTGCGTGCCGCCTATATAGAATACCTGTTCGCCCGGCTGGAAGAGCCCCGCGAGTGGGTGCAGGCTCTGGAGGAGGCCCGTGAGCGAGCTATTTGAGTACGCCCTGCTCCGGGTCGTGCCGAGGCCGGAGCGCGGAGAGTATATAAACGCGGGCGTGGTCCTCTACTGTCCGGCGCTGGGGTTTCTCGACGCGCGCGTGTACCTCGACGCCGGGCGGCTGCGGGCGTTGGACCCGAGGCAGGACCCGGAAGCGGTGCTGGAGCACTTGCAGACCGCCCGGCGCATCTGCGCGGGTGGAACCGGGGCTGGCGCGGTAGGACGGCTCTCCGCCCGCCAGCGTTTCGGACGGGTAGTCGCCCCCCGCAGTACCGTGGTTCAGTCCTCGCCCATACACACCGGATTCACCGACGACCCGGAAGAGAAGCTGGAGCACCTCCTGCGTGTCATGGTCCATCCGCCGGAAGAGGGGTGTTCTTGACGGGTTCTCACCGAATTCTTAACGAAGGCGTGTAATATCATAGGCGCGGCCGTAGTGAAAATGGCCGAAGGATGGTCGAGGCGCGGAGAATCGGCCTGTAAATTCGTGGCAGTATTGCCCTGATCGAAGAAGTGTCCTATTGTAGTGTGGCTGCTTTACCGGAGGAGACGAAGATAAGGTTCTCTAGGAGAATGAGTGTAGTCCTGCCGGCGGGCGAACCGGTACGATATTTCGTCCGCGATTCGGCGTCCGGCCCGCGCGGGAGGAGGGCGTGATCCTCGACCTTCTCCGGGTGGTGCCGGTGGTTGCGCTGGTCGTGATCCTACCGGGATGGTTCTGGTCCCGGTTTCTCGTAGGCTCGGATGAACTCGCCGAGCGGTTAGCCTACTCGCTGGCCCTCTCGGTCGCGCTCGTCTCGGCCGTAGCGCTGGCCGAGGTCCGTATCCTCGGCTCGGGCCTGACGCTACCCCTGGCTATCCTCTCCGTCGTTATAGTCTTTCTCTCCGGGTTGGCCCTCTATATCGGGTTCGGGGCCGCCAGAGAGAAAAAAGAAACGGTAGCCTTCCGTCCTGCCCTGCCTGGTTTCGCCCCGCTGGTGCCGGCTGCTCTCGCCCTCGGGGTCGTACTAGGGGCGGACCTCCTGTTCCCCGGCTCCTTCTGGCTCGCCCGCTCGTGCTGGGGATGGTCCTCGGAGGCTTGCCTGTCCACCGGCCCCATACGTTGGGTCACGATTCCGGTGGCGCTGCTACTCTTGCTCGCGGGCGTCCTGTACTTCTTTACCTCCCGCCGGGAAGAAGCTCGCCAACCCTCGACCGATGAAGAGCACGCCGAAGAAGATCTAGGAGAAAGCCTCCAGGAGAGCATGGATCCGCGCTCGAGCCGGTGGTCCGGTATCGCACGCAGGTTTGCGCTGCCGGTGGTCGTCCTTGCGGTACTCGTGCGAGGTTACCTCGGGCCTATCCTGCACGACTGGCCTTTCATCCGCGGCGTCGACAATTACTCTCACGCCGTAATGGCGAACCTGATGCTCACCAAAGGACAGATTCAACCTTATCTCGTCTATCCGCCCGGTCTCCACCTCCTGACGGCGGAGGTGTCGCGTCTCAGCGGAGGGGTAGACCCATTGCGGATATTCCCGATCGTGGGTCCAGCCTTCCTGCTCTTGCCGGCCATCTCGTGTTACGTTCTCGCGCGCCGGTTGTGGGGCTGGGAGTATGGGGCAGTGGCGGCTTTTCTGGCCGGAGGGCTGCTCGGCGGCTCCTACTACTTCTTCGACGACGCGATGTACCCGAACATGATCACCTCACAACTCCTCCTGGTGATGACGGTCGCGGCCCTGATGCGGCTCTACGCGGCGCCTAACGCGCGCAACGGCCTGCTCCTCGCGCTGCTAGGCTCCTCAGCGGTACTCTACCATCAGGTGTCGAGTTTCTACGTGATACTCCTTCTCGCGCTCGTGAGCTTGCTGATCCTGCCGAACCTGCTCCTGCGCGACCGGAGAGCCGGCGTCGTCCTGCTCGTCTCACTGACTCTAACGGTCATCCTCGCGATTCCGTACGCCTGGAGCGCTTACAACCTGCCCCAGATCTTCGCCAAGGTGTTCGAGGGCGGGAAGTCCACGGCGACCGGCAGCGCCGTCGACATGGTTATAGGCACGCAGAACCCGTACTCCATCGAAGGCATGATCGGTGCCATAGTCTCGCAGCCCATAGCGTGGCTCGGGCTGCTCGGCACGCTCTTCCTTATCTTCGCCAGGAATAGCTGGGAGTACAGGCCGAGGTCGCTGGCCCACTTCACTTTGCTACTCTGGGTCCTGATACTCTTCGCCGGCAGCCGAACTACATACAGTGGTTTCCCGCAGCGTTTCGCCCGCGACCTCGGCATCCCGCTCTCTATACTCGGCGCCCTCGCCCTGATAATGATCTTCCGGTCATTGGTCAAACTGCGCCGGCCTTTGGCTGTCTACACGGCTTCGGTGGCGGTCCTGCTCATGGTCGGTTTGCTGGGCCTCCGGGCCGTGCAGAGCTACGCGCAGGCGATCGGACCGAGCGCGGAACTTACGACGAACTCGCAGATACAGGCCGCCGGAGATTGGCTCAAGGACCACAACCGAGGCGGCAATATAATGGTCAGTCCACAGTCAAATCAGGTGCCGAGCCGCATGATGCTCGCGATGGGCCACTACAGCGCGATGCAGTCTTTCACGCAGTACCAGATCTCAAACCCGAGAGACCTCCCGCCGGACTACAGTCCCCAACGCTACCAGGACGAGCTGTGGGTGATGTACCATCCCCAGGGCGAACAGACGCAGCAGATACTAAAGAAATATGACGTCCGCTACATCGTGCTCTACAAGAGCATGCCAGATAGATACGTGGTTCCCTACTGGCAACTCTTTAAATCCCGCCCGGACCTCTACAGGATAGCCTTCGAGAACCACGACGTGCTCATCGTCGCGTCCCGCGAAGGACCGACGGGCCAGGAGCAGGCGCGAACCAACCCAACCCCGGCCCGAGCGCTGTGACGTCGTTTGACCCGGCACAGGTTGCTTCGCACGCTTGCGCTCGCAGGATATCGGGGCGTTAGGTTGAAGGGTAAGGGTGGGATCCGGAAAGCCGCTGTGGCCCTCACGGGGGTCTCGGTCTCGCTGTTCTGCTTTATCCTATACCTGAAGACGCTCGCGCCGACCGTCCTGCCGCTCACTTTCCCGGACATGCCCGACTCGGACATGCTCCAGATGCAGACCGCCACCCTGAGCATGACGCATCCGACCGGCTACCCGAGCTACCTGATGCTGACGCATCTCTTCACCTACCTGCCATTCGGAGACGAAGCTTACCGGAGCAACCTCGCCTCCGCCGTCTACGCTTCGCTCGCCGTGCTGCTGGTCTACGCCTCGGGCTATCTACTGAGCCGGAAAGCGGTGGCTGCGGCGGCCGGCGCAATCGCCTTCGGTATAGGCGGCACCCTTTGGTCCCAGGCCGTCATCACCGAGGTCTACACCCTGAACGCCCTCTTTATCTCGCTCACCATATTCGTGCTGCTCGTCTGGAGGCACACTAGAAAAGACCGGTACCTCTTTCTCTCGGCCTTTTGCGTCGGACTCTCGATGACGAACCACCTGACCAGTGGGATCCTATTGCCCGGAGCGTTCCTTTTCGTGTTGGCCGTGGATTGGCGCAAACTCATAGCGCCGCTGACGGTCCTGAAAGGGCTCGGGTCCTTCGTGCTCGCGCTCTCGCTGTACCTCTACATCCCGATAAGGGCCGCCATGGACCCGCCCATGAGCGTCAACAACCCGACCACTTTGGACCGCTTCTTGTGGCTGGTCAGCGGGGGAGACTTGCGGGGTACTTTCCTCAACTTCGGGCCGGCGGGTCTTTTGGGACGGGTAGACTACTACTGGCGCTACCTCTCCGGCGACTATAACTGGTGGCTGGTCGTGGCCGGGGTGGTCGGCCTGGTGGCGATGATCCTCTGGGACCGGAAGGCCGCTCTGCTGCTCGGATTTCTGTACCTCGGGTGGCTCTTTTTCGCCCTCGAAGACAATATTCCGGACATCCACTTATACTTCATACCGACGTACCTGATCCTCTCTCTCTGGATAGCGGTAGGGTTCGGCGTCGCCCTCGAAGACCTGGAGACGCTCGCCTCGCGCCTTGGTCGGATCCCGAAACTGGCGATCCTCGGCGTCTTCTCGGTTGTGCTGCTCCTCCTGCCGCTGCCGGGCATCACCAAAGCCTACGCCAAGAACGACGTGAGCGACCTGTACCGGGGACAGAAAACTCTCGACGTAGTGGCGAACAAAGTGCCCAAGAACGCGACCATCCTCCATCACAGGAGCCTCTTGTGGTACATGGTGCTGGTCGAGAAGCGCCGTCAGGACCTCACGCTCGTGGACCCGTTCTACCGGGACCACAGCCTCAAGTACAACGACATAGTCTGGCCCGACCCCGGCAAGCCCATGACCCTCAGAGCCACGGATCGTCTCTACGGAACCAAAGACCCGAGCGGGGTAACCGCCGCGAAGATGGCCCTCAAGAAAGGCCCTGTCTACTTACTTTACGAACCGGAGATGAGACCACCTCCCTTCTACAAAAATTTCAAGGTCGTCCACGTAAAAGACCGGCTCTACCAACTGCTGCCGAAGAACGGCAAGACCGGTTCCACCAAGTAACGCTCATCTTCAGAGACTATTCCAGCCTTCTCAAGGTCCGAAAGAATCGTATTCTCGCTGGGCCTGACGAGGCTCTATCTATGGTAAAGTGTTCCGGATTTACCGACGGACCGGCCAGGGTAGAGACTATTAAGGGCGCTCTGAACTGACCCGGCAGTTGGCAAAGCTGTTGGTGGCGGTGAGAAAAGACAAGAAAGAGGGGGGAGTATCCCACAGCGCAGCAATCTCCAGGAAGCGGTTGACTTCCTGACGTTCCCGATCCGGACTATAATGCCGTTTCGCGTGGGAGAGGACGGTAAGTTCGGGATGTCTTCGCGGGCTTCGGAGCGCTTCGACTACGCCGCCCGAGAGGTGGTCGGTTATACCCTCGACGTGGGGTGCGGCCCGTATGACCGATTCGTCAGAGAGTACCTCGACGGTAACGGTATGGGCGTGGACGTCTTCCAGTTCGAGGGACTAAAGAAAGAGCAAGTCTTCCCCGACCTGACCAGTTTCCCTTTCGAGGATGACACCTTCGATTCGGTCACCCTCATAGCCACCTTGCACCACATACCGAGGTCCAAGAGAGACGATGAGCTGGCCGAGATATACCGGGTCCTGAAGCCCGGCGGCAACGTCATAGTGACCAATACATTGCCGCTCGCGACTTTCGCGGTTCACAGGGTTACGCGGCTGCACGCGAAGTTCCTCGGTAAGGTCTACGACATGGACCTGCTGCGGGAGATGGACGAGGAAGAAGAGGACTACATCACCCAGATGGAAGTGGTGGAGAGGATGGCGCGGGCCGGGTTCCGAAACATAACCCGGAAACGCTTTCTCTCGCAGTGGGGCATGAACCGCTTGTTCGTCGGCTGGAAGAAGTAGCAAAAGGCCGGGGGCCGGAGACTCTCCCGCCGCGGAGGCTCCGACCGACTTTATTTGCCGGGGGAATCCTTGACGTAGAGCCAGAAGACCCCTATCTTCTCCGCGTGGTAGCGTGAGCCTATCCAGTCGTATAGTTGCTTCTTGTGTTCTCTCGTCATCCCCGCGCCCGGTAATTGACGCTGCGATTCGGCGAAGAACGCTATCGCCGCTGGATCGTAGTTCCCCAACTCGTCGAGCCAACCTTCAAACCCTCCCGGCGTCCTCGCGGCGATGAGGCTGTCTATTCCCTCTGTAGTGAAGAGGTAGGGATTCGGGTTCTTCTCGTCGAGGAACACGAGTACCTGCGGCGCGTTGATCGAAACTATTCGCGCGTCTTCTCCGAACCTCTTCTGTATCGTCCGGGCTGATTCTCTCTGGGATTCCAGGCTCGGCTTCTGGTTCGCCGTTCCCTCGATAAACGGTGTGTTGGATAGGGCGACCACGAGAAGCCCGGCGGCGAGAACCGCCCCGATGAGCCGAGGAGTCTCGACCCGGCGGAGGGCGACCGCGAGCAGCGCGCCGAAACCGATTGCCGCGTAAGGCAGGAAAACGTAGAAGTCGTCAGGCGTCTGGAAATCCGTCAGGGACCACAGGGCAAACAGCGGCAGGGAGATCAAAACGGGCGCGTAGCGGTACTTGAGGGGCCTCAGGAAGTAGAGGCTCAAGATGACGCAGAGGCCGACTACTATAGGGACGAGCATGATCCCGTACCACGTTACTAACTGGCTTATGGGTCCTATGGGGTTGAATATCGGCGAGGTTCCGCGGTTGATGTAAAGGACGTTGAAGAGGAACAGCCCATCGGCGAGCTTGTCCAGAGCCCCCTCGTACCAGTAGTAAGCTCCGGTGAGCAGTAGCGGTACGGCGAGCCCCGCCAGTGTACGGAAAGCGGCTCTGTAACGGTCTTCTCGTGGTTGTGTGATCGACAGGACCACTATTCCAGCTCCTAAGAGACCCATGGGTTGCCAAACCAGCAACGCCAGAGAGCCGCAGACCCCGGCCCAGAACCAATTCTTCCGGCTCGCGAGGTAGAGGCTCAGGGCTTCGAAAAGAACCATCGGGGTCTTCGCGTCCGGACCCGAGGCGACCGAGCGGGCGAAGCTGTAGAAACCTAGAAAGGTCAGGGCCGCGAACAGCCCAGCCACCCTGGATCGGAACACGCTGTTGCCGAGCAGGTAGACCGCCACCGCCGAGAGACAGCCGGTTACGAAAAAGACGAACCGCACGGCGTAGACATCGTCCCAGTTGGACAATTCCGCCAGCGCCGCTCCCACACCGGCGATCATGACCGGCAGCGGCCCCTTATGATCGAAGATGCTGACGTATGGAGGAACCCCATCGGCCATCCTCTGCCCGCCGTAGAGGTAGATGCCGTAGTCTCGGTAGAGGGGACCCTCAAAGCCATAAAGGGCGTACACGAGGGCGGCTAGGGTCAGGATGAGCGCGGGTAAGGAGAATCTTCCAACAAGGGTAGAGGACTCCACACCTTTGTTGGAACTGTTGGAGAGCCCGAATGAGCCCAGCGTCTTACGGAGATCAACCAAATGTCACTTATGTTAGAGGGCCTCGGCTCTGTTGGCAAGAAGGATGGATGAATTCTTTACAACTCAGGCTGATGGTGCGGAAAAGAATGGGCTCCTGGAGCCGGCTTTCGTCTGACTGTCGCCGCTAGAATTTTCGGGGTCGCGGGCGGGTTG
>JBBPZK010000203.1:0-9141 GCA_038199155.1 Rubrobacterales bacterium
CGCTGGAGGGGGTTATAGTCACTTGGAATCCCGGCGCGGTGAAGCTCTACGGTTATACCGCTGAAGAGGTCAGAGGCCGGAACATCTCGATCCTGTCGCCGTCTGAGGACCGCACCAATGAGATCTCAGACCTCCTCGAAAGGAGTCGCCCGTGGGGAGAGCGTCCGGAGCCGTGAAACGGTCCGTGTGACAAAGAGTGGCCGGATGCTGGATGTCTCGCTCACCGTGTCGCCGATCAAGGACTTGTCCGGAACAGTTACCGGCATTTCGACTGTAGAGCGCGACATGTCCGAAAGCAAGGGCCTGGAGCAGCAACTGGAGCATCAGGCCATCCACGATCCCCTGACCGGACTTCCCAACCGCGTCCTGTTCGCCGATCGGCTCCGGCACGCCCTGAGCCTTACCGACCGGTGGCAAGAGCACGTCGCGGTGTTCTTTATAAACCTGGACAACTTCAAGTTTGTGAACGATACCCTCGGCCACGCCACCGGAGATCAACTACTCATCGAGGTCGCCCGCCGCCTCGAAGCCTGCCTGCGGCCGGAGGATACGAACGCGCGTTTCGGCGGAGATGAGTTTACCGTGCTGCTCGAAGGGACGAGGGCCGAAGAAGCGGAGACCGTCGCGGAGCGCGTACTGGAAGAGCTGCAGGCCCCGCTCGCCTTGGCGACCGAAGAAATATCCATCACGGCCAGTATCGGGATAACTTTTGGCGTTTCCAGTCTTGAAACGTCTGAGAGCGTGCTACGCAGTGCGGACCTCGCCATGTACGGGGCCAAAGCCGACGGCAAAGCCGGCTACGAGACATTCCGGCCGATCATGCGGGCGCGGGCCGAGAATCGCCTGAGGCTGGAGAATGACCTCCGGCGGGCTGTCCGGCGAGAAGAATTCGTGGTCCACTACCAGCCCAAAGTGCAGCTCGCGTCCGGCAGGATCTCCGGGGTAGAAGCCCTGGTGCGCTGGGATCATCCAGAGCGTGGTCTGGTACCTCCCTTGGACTTTATTCCGCTTGCTGAAGAGAACGGCATGATCGTCCCGATCGGGCTACAGGTACTGAAGAAGGCGCTCCAGCAGGCAAAAGTCTGGCAGGAACGCTACCCCGGCGACCCGCCGCTGCTGATGTGCGTAAACCTTTCAGCCCGGCAGTTCCAGCACCCCGAGATGGTCCAGGATATCGTCGAGATCACCCGGGATACAGGAGTGGACCCCAATTGCCTGGACCTGGAGATCACGGAGAGCATCGTGATGAAATACGGTGAGTCCAACCTCTCCCGTCTCCGGGAGTTGAGGGACATGGGGATAAAGATAGCTATAGACGACTTCGGAACCGGCTACTCTTCGCTCGCCCACCTGCAGCGCCTGCCGGCGGACTACCTGAAGATCGACCGCTCGTTTATAGACGGCCTCAAAGCCAGCCCCGAAAACAAAGTGCTCGTCTCGACGATAACCTACCTCGCGCACTCGTTGGGTTTGAGCGTGGTCGCCGAAGGGGTGGAGACTATCGCCCAACTCGCCCAGGTGAGGGAGCTGGGATGCGATATGGCCCAGGGCTACTACTTCGCGGAGCCGCAGCCAGCTATGGAGATAGACGCACTGCTGAAGAAAGCTCCGCGTTGGTAGACTTCTCAGGGATGTGTAGCAAGCGCGTGACAACATGCGACCGGCGAGAGTTGCCCGGTACCGGCGGCGGTCCAAACCCGCAGCGTGTATCGTAGGATCGTACGGAGTTTTCGAGGAGGAGAGTTTGGTACGTGTGCTTTTCGTGTGTATGGGAAACGTTTGCCGCTCTCCCATAGCCCAGGGTGTCTTTGAAGAACTCGTCAGGCGCGAGGGGCTGGAGAGCGAGGTAGGGGCGGACTCGGCCGGGACACACGCTTACTACCACCTCGGGGACCGACCGGACCAGCGAGCTATGGAGAGTGCGGCGGCGAGGGGCCTGGATATTAGCTCTCAGCTATCGAGGATGATCGAGGCAGAGGACTGTGAGAGGTTCGACTACATCCTGACGATGGACGAGGAGAATTACCAGAAGGTCACGTCCTTGTGCCAGGGAAGCACCGTCGTGCGGCCCTTCCTCGACTTCGCGCCGGAGTTGCCGGAGCGTGAGATACCGGACCCTTACTATGGCGGTCCGGAGGGTTTCGAGCGGGCGATGGACCTGGCCGAGAGAGCCTCCGAAGGTTTGCTAGAAGACATCCGCGAGCGACACTTCTCCCGCCGTGTCTGAGAAGATAGTCGCCGAGGGGGTCGAGGCTTCACTGGGGGAGCGGCTTCTTTCGGCGCGGCCGATGGGCGGTGGGTGTATCGGGGAGGTCTACCGGGCGGAGCTTTCCGACGGTTCGGTCGTGGTGGCGAAGGTGGACCGGAAGGGCGAGTCGCATCTGGAGCGGGAAGCGTTCATGCTCCGCTACCTGCGAGAGAACAGCGAGCTTCCAGTTCCGGAGGTCTACCACGGCTCCGAAACGCTTCTACTGATGCAGTTCGTAGAGGGGAGCAGCCGTTTCTCGGACGGGGCGGAGCGCCACGCCGCCGGGTTGCTGGCGAAATTGCACGGCATCGAGGTGGACTCTTACGGTTTCGAGCGCGACACCCTGATCGGCAGCCTGAACCAACCGAACCCGCGTTCGGAGAACTGGGTGGAGTTCTTCCGCGAGCAGCGGCTACTGTACCTGGCGAGAGTCGCCCACGACGCCGGACGGCTGCCGCCGGGGGACTTGAAACGAGTGGAGCGTCTCGCGGAGCGGTTGGAAGACCTTATTGGGGAGCCGAACCCGCCGGCCTTGATCCACGGTGACGTGTGGAGCGGGAACGTGTTGGCTAAAGGAGACGGCATCACCGCTTTCCTCGACCCGGCCATCTACCACGCCGACCCGGAGATAGAACTCGCTTTTATAAACATGTTCAACTCCTTCGGTGAGCCGTTCTTCGAGCGCTACGAGGAGATCCGGGGTATAAGAGAAGGCTTCTTCGAGACCCGCCGCGACCTATACACTCTCTATCCGCTCCTGGTCCACACCTACTTCTTCGGCGGGAGCTATCTGGGATCCGTGCAAAACATCTTGAGCAGGTTCGGCTTCTGACAGGCTGTATCTTCTCCTAAGTCAGGCTTTCCAGGTACGGTAATGGTAGTCGTGATGATGTATGAAGCCCACTTTCCGGCATAGATTCAGCGAAGCCGTGTTGTGCTTCTCGATCTGGAGGTAGGCGCGGTTCGCGTTGTATCTGGTGTTGGCCCAGCGCAGTCTGGCGAGTAGCAAGGTGGTGGCAAGACCTTGCCTGCGGTACTCGGGGTGCACGGCCGCCATCGAGAGTCCGGCCCACCCTCTATCTACCACGACGCGTCCGACCGAGATCACGCGCCCCTCTTCGCTTCGGATGGATGCGAACCCGGCTCGGGGGTGGGGGGTGGCGTCTTATGAGGCTGCGCCCGATGCTGCCTAGTTCCCCGCCCAGTTCTCGCACACTTCGAGCCATTCTTCACCGGGAACAGCGGAGACGTCCACCTTCGCGGAGCCAGCGGAGCCGGCAGTCGTTTGGTTGCCTAGCACGTCTCGAACGTGAGCGGTGAGTACGTGTGTTGGCCCTGACACGAAGAAACTGCGGCGATCGAGTTCCTCATCCAGCGCACCGCAAGCAGGGAATGGTATCTGCATCTTAACCGGCAGGTTTCGGGTTTCGTAAAATTCCCAAACCTTTTCCAACGATTGTTCCGATACCGGGTCCGAAAGCAAGGGCAGTGCGGAGTTGGCCCGCAGCAGCCATCCGTTACGCTCCTCAACCGACGACGCCCGCCAGCTGAGGGCCGCGACTCTCTGAACAAAGATCTGCTCTTCAGCGACCGGCTGGAACACTCGGAAGACTCGCAATGTAGCGGACTTTTTGCACAAGAGGGGCGAGTTTACCGGAAGTAGGAAGACCGGGTTCCCCGATTCCTGACAAGTTCCTAATTCCTAAGCCAGCGCGCTCCAGACTTCTAGCTTGGTGCGGACGTGACGGATCACCTCGTCCGTGAACTCCGTAGTGCCCGCCGATCCTCCGAGGTCCGCCGTCCTCACCCTGTCCAGGACCGTCTCGAAGACTGCCTCATAGATGGCGCGTGAGACCCGGCTCGCATCCTCGTCGCCGAAGAAGGTGAGCAGACCAGCCCCGGCCAGGATCATCGCCATCGGGTTTGCGACGTTCTTGCCTTCCAGCGAGGGAGCGGTGCCGTGCGGGGCTTCGGCCATGACGGTCTCGGGGTTCTGGTCTTCGTCGAGCGAGAGGAGGAGCGACTCAGCACCCGCTATGGAGCCGAACATCTGCATCACCATGTCCGAGAGGCAGTCGCCGTCGCGGTTGAGGGTCGGGATGACGAGAGGCTCGCCGTAGGTCGATAGCAACAGGGCGTAGGTAGCGTCTATGAGCTGCGGCTCGTAGCGGATGTCGCGGTTTTGCTCCGCCGCCCGGTCCATCTCTTCTTTTAACATCCCCTCGTAGACGGGCGAGACGGTCCACTTTGGGCCGCCGAAGACCTTGGCGCGCATCTTGCGGGCGTGGATAAAGGCGAATTCCGAGACGCCTCGGCATACTCTGCGGGAGATTTTCTCCGTCCGGTAGGCGACCTCGTCGAGGTCTTCGCCTTCCCGTCTCTCCTCTGCCCCATAGGCATCGTCCACGGCCATCCGCACGACCGAGATGGGGGCGTGTACACCGCTCATCGGGTTGACACCTGGGATGCGGCGACCGGTACGGACTATGACGGTCCCGTCTATGCCTTTCCGCAAGATGGCGTTCGGGGAGCCGAGCTTGCTCTTCTCGGGCGTGATGGTCGCCGCTTTTAGCCCGAAGCCGTGCTTCCGCATCGCCTCGGCCGCCTCGTGAACCACCCTGTTTTCGGTCTCCTCGCGGTTATCAAGGGAGAGGTCGTAATGCTCGAAGTCGAGATCCAAGCCGGTCGCATCTGGGGATAGAACCCGGAGAGCCTCTTCCAAAAGCTCCTGCCCGGTCTGATCCCCTTCCATCACTACTATTGTCTTACGTTCCACTTGTCGCACCTCTGGATCTCTCGGTTCACCTACTCGCCTAGTATACGAGCCCGCGAAGGTGCTATCCGCCTTCCATGTGAACCCGCATCCCTATAATCACGGGCTCCGCCTTGCTGAAACCTTGCGCCACCCCGATGAGCCTTCTGGCGACGCCGTATTTGCGATTGAGCATCTCGTCTATGCGATTCTCCTTCTGCGCGCCGCGTACGATCCAAGCCTCCCCCTCGACCCACCCTCCTTCTGGATTCCCTCGACGGCCGCACGGCACGAGCCGCACGCGTGGCTGGCGACGCACCCGCTTGACCTTGCCGGTGCTTGAGAGGGTCTGGGCGTAGAAGATCCCGCCCTCTTCGACGAACCAGAGCGGCGTCCGCATTCCTTCGCCGTTCTTGCGGTACGTCTCAAGGCTCAGGTACCTCTTCCCGGAGAACTGGTTCCGTCCTTCTTGCATATCCATCCTCCTATGTAAACAGGTCGATCAACTGCAGGTTCTCGAACTCGGCGGTCAAGGTGGGGGAGAGCTTGGTCCTGCCGTCCGCCTCAGCCATCTTGTCGGCGACTTCCAGGAAGGCTCCCGCCGGACCTCTCAGCGGAACATCCCGACGCCTGAGAGCTACTATGGAGCGGCTCATCGTGGGGTTATTCTCGACTGAAACGAGGCACAGGTTCCCAGCCGTCACGCTGCGGAGTACCGCCGTGCGGGGGAGGAAAGCAACGCCGAGACGGTGCTCGACCATCCTTTTGGCCGCCTCGATATTATCCACCTCCATCGTCCTGAGTTCTCCGATGCCGGCCTCCCGGAACAGCGCGTGCGTCTGGCCGAAGTAGCTCGAATCGTGGTCGAAGAAGATGAGGTGTTCTTCTCCGATGTCGGCCAACTCCGCCGAGCCTCTGCGCGTGAACCGATGGTCCGGGTCAACGACCAGCACCAACTCGTCCTCGTAGAGCGGCAAACTCTCCACCTCCGGGTGACGCATCTCGCGCGTGAGCCCGAGCTGCACTTCTTCCCGGACCACCATATCCAGGATATCCTCCGAATGGCCGGTTCTTACCGAGACCGAGACCTTCGGGTACGCGACCGTGAAGCGCTCCAGCAGACCCGGCAACGCATAGGTCCCAACGCCCGGCGAGGCCCCGATCGCCAACCGTCCGCCCGAGCCTCCGCGCAACTCTCCTAGCTGACGCCTTCCTTCCTCGAAAGCACCCACGCATCGCTCGGCGTAAGGCACGAACTCCTTGCCAGCCTCCGTCAAACGCATCCCACGGCTCGTCCGAACGAAAAGCGGATCCCCAACCTCCTGCTCGAGCGCCTTCAACCTCGCCGTCAACGTCGGCTGCGTCAGGAACATCTCCTCCGCAGCCCGGCTCAAGTTCCCGAGCCGGGCCACCGCAAGAAAACACTCCAACTGTCTGAAAATCATCCAACTTCCCCTCAGGTATCAAAATAGTCTATAGAAATAATTTAAGCAAACAATTGGACTTATAGCAAGAGCTTGGCTAACCTGTTGTCATAGGTTGAGGTTAGGGAAAGGAGGGGACCATGATCCCCATTCAGTACAGGGACGCGGAGACGGAGGAAGTTCTGGACTGGCGTCACGAAGAAACCGCTCCATCCATCGGTCAGAGGGTCGTGTTGGGTGGAGTCGGCGAGTTCCAGGTGCTGTACAGGTGGCGATGCAACCCGACGGCGTGCGTGGTTTACGTGCGTAGGGTCGAGAAAGAAGTTCGGGTCGCGGCTTAGTGTTCGGAACGGGCTCCGAGCGTCGCGGTCGGCTGCTTGCTAGAGTAGATCTGTTCTAGCGAGTGGTTTCGGAAACAGGCGAAAGGAGCCCGGAAGTTATGGAAGAACAGAGATATGGAGAAGGGATCGAGGTCACAGCCGAAGTCCCGGAGGAGTTCGAGGAGATACTGACGCCCGAGGCGGTCGGTTTCGTGGCGAAGTTGGCCCGAGAATTTGGCGGTAGGGTCGATGAGATCCTCCAGGCTAGGCAGGAGCGTCAGGAGCGGATCAACAACGGCGAGATGCCGGACTTCCTGCCGGAGACAGAGGAGATCCGGGAGGGTGACTGGCAGATAGCGTCCATCCCCGAAGACCTTCAAGACCGGCGCGTGGAGCTTACCGGACCTCCTGACCGGAAGATGACGATAAACGCGCTCAACTCCGGGGCGAGCTGCTGGATGGCGGACTTCGAGGACGCCAATTGTCCCACCTGGTACAATATGCTGGAGAGCCAGCTAAACATGAAAGAGGCCATTGAGCGGACCATCGCCTTCGACGACCCGAACAGCGGCAAGCACTACGAACTAAACGACGAAGTAGCCGTTATCCTGGCGAGACCGCGCGGCTGGCACTTGTTCGAGAAGCACCTGCTGGTGGACGGTAAAGAGGTCCCGGCGGGCATCTTCGACTTCGGGCTGTACTTCTTCCACAACGCCCAGACGCTTTTGGACAGCGGTTCCGGCCCGTACTTCTACCTGCCTAAGATGGAGAGCCATCTGGAGGCGAGGCTCTGGAACGACATCTTCGTAGTGGCCCAGGACGATCTCGGGATTCCACAAGGCACTATAAAGGCGACGGTCCTTATCGAGACGATCCTGGCGACGTTCGAGATGCACGAGATCCTGTACGAGTTGCGCGAGCATTCGGCGGGCCTTAACTGTGGCCGTTGGGACTACATCTTCTCGTACATCAAGAAGTTCCGCGAGCAGGACATGCTGCTGCCGGACCGAAACTCGGTGACGATGACCGTCCCGTTCATGCGGGATTACTCGCTGCTGACCATCAAGACCTGTCACCAGCACGGGGCGCACGCCATGGGTGGGATGGCCGCCCAGATCCCACGCTCCGACGACCCGGAGTGGACGGAGTTCGCCAACAACAAGGTGCGCGAGGACAAGGAGCGTGAGGCAAAAGACGGTCACGATGGGACGTGGGTGGCCCATCCCGGCATGGTCGTGCTCGCGAAGGAAGCTTTCGACGAGTACATGCCTCAGCCGAACCAGATCGACAAGATGCCGGACGTGAGCGTCTCGGCGGAGGACCTGATCGAGAAGCCGGAAGGTGAGATCACCATGGACGGCTTCCGCAATAACGTCTCCGTGGGCGTGCAGTACCTGGCGGCGTGGCTCGCGGGGCGGGGCGCGGTCCCGGTCTTCAACCTCATGGAAGACGCGGCAACGGCGGAGATCAGCCGGGCGCAGGTGTGGCAGTGGATCCACCACGACCAGGGCGTCCTCGAAGACGGCACCGAAGTGAACGAGGAACTCTTCCGCGAAGTCCTCGATGAGGAACTCGAAAAGATAAGGGACATCGTCGGCGAAGAACGCTGGGAGAATGACGAGTTCGGCAACGCCGCCGACCTCTTCGCCCGCATCTCCACCGACGACGAGTTCGTCGAGTTCCTGACCCTGCCCGGCTACGAATTGCTCAAGTAAGGAGGAACGGTAAACACTCTCTCGACACCCGTCAGAGACCGGACCGGCGGCCACACAGTCCGGCCGCCGGTCCCCGCTCTCCTACCCCGGAGCGTGGGACACGTACCCAGGCCCGGTCCGGATCAAGTCTGGGCCGGGCAGCTTGTTCGACGCTTGCACATATATGCACACATATGTGCGTGATGGTAAGTAGGGAAGATGGAAGACAAGTTCGACGAGAGGAGCGAGCGATGATGAACGGGAACCAGGTTGGGGAGATAGAGCGAGAGTGGAGAGGGGAGCGTTGGGAAGGAGTCGAGCGTCCGTACTCGGGTGAGAGTGTGGCGCGGTTGCGGGGATCGGTCAGGATCGAGCACACGCTGGCGCGGCTTGGCGCGGAGCGGCTGTGGAGCTTGATGAACGATGAGGGTTACGTCAATGCTCTCGGGGCTCTGACGGGCAACCAGGCGGTTCAGCAGGTCAAGGCTGGTTTGAAGGCCATCTACCTCTCCGGTTGGCAGGTCGCGGCCGATGCGAACCTGGCGGGCCAGATGTACCCGGACCAGAGTCTGTATCCGGCGGACCACAGCGGGCACCGAGTTGGCGGGGTAGAGGCTCTGGTCGGGGTAGGTCTGGCCGGCGAGGTTGCCGTCGGCCGCGACCTGCCAACCGGAGAGGTAGATGGCCTTGAGCCCCCCCCGGA
>JBBPZK010000204.1:0-4039 GCA_038199155.1 Rubrobacterales bacterium
CGGAAGTTCATGGAGAACATATTGCTCGACTTGAAGCGTTCTGGGTTGGTGCGGACCCAGCGTGGGTCATCGGGGGGGTATTGGCTCGCTTTGCCGCCAGAGGAGATCACGCTAGCCGATGTGATCCGTGCCGTTGAAGGACCCCTCGCGAATGTCCGGGGAGAGTGGCCGGAGAACGTTGAGTACGCCGGCGCCGCCGAGCATCTGCGGGAAGTTTGGATCGCCGTTAGGGCCAACCTGCGCGTCGTCCTCGAATCGGTAACGCTCGCGGACCTCGTGGAGAACGAGCTACCAGCCTCCATCACCACGCTGACGAGCAACCCCGAAGCCTGGAACCATCACTGACGTAACCGGGGGCCGCCGGTTGTGACTAGCTGGGGCTAGCTGAACTCCCCGATTTCGGCCGGGGCTCCCAGATATCCCAGGTACTCCAGCTTGTCCAGGACTCGCTGGGCGCTCTCTTTAGGGTCTTCCTCGTTCGTCTTTATGGTCAGCTCCGGGGCTGCGGGGGCTTCGTAAGGGTCGGAGACGCCGGTGAATTCCTTGATCTCCCCGGAGAAGGCTTTCTTGTACAGACCCTTCACGTCGCGCTCGGCGCAGACCTCCAGCGGGCAATCCACGAAGACCTCGACGAAGTCTATTATTCTGCGCCGGACCTGATCCCTGGCCTCTTTATAGGGCGAGATGGCCGAGACGACCACCCCGACACCGTTGCGGGTCAGGAGGTTGGCGACGAACCCGATCCGCAAAACGTTCACGTTCCGGTCTTCGCGGGAGAAGCTCAATCCCTTCGAGAGGTTCGTCCGCACGATGTCCCCATCCAGGACCTCTACATGACGGCCCCGCTCGCGCAACTCACGTTCGACGATCTCCGCGATCGTGGTCTTTCCGGCCCCCGAAAGCCCCGTAAACCAGAGTGTAAAACCTCGCTCTTGCTCCATGCTGCTCCCTTCTCGAACTTTTTATAGTGGATGATTGGCTCGTCTTGTAAGAAAACAGTCTACATGGTGACGGGTGCTCTTTCCGGCAATTGTCTACATGGTGACGGGTGCTCTTTCCGGCAATTCTTTGACGGGGCCGGGTTGTTTGCTGTAGCTTTAGGGAGGGTTTCCGGGCGAGAGGAGTCGAGAGATGAAGCGGGTTGAGTTCTTCTACGATGTGGTGAGTCCATATTCGTATCTGTCGTGGGGTAGGCTCTCCGGTATTTGCGAGGAGCGTGGCGCGGAGTTGGTGTTGCGTCCGATGTTGCTCGGGGCGGTTCACAAGGCGGCGGGGATCACCTCTCCGGTAGAGATCGCGACGAAGAGTAAGTATCAGATACAGGATATCCACCGCTGGGCTCACTACTACGGACTGCCGCTAGATTTCCCGGAGCCGTTCCCGTTTAGATCCCTCAAGACGATGCGGGCGGCCATATTTTGCGAAGGCCTGGGGAAGCTGGAAGATTTCACCCGTGAGGCGTTCGGGCTCTACTGGGAAGAGGGCGGCGCACCGAAAAGTCTCCAGGAATCAGACGAAGATGGCCCGATCTCGCGGGTGGCCGAGAGGATCGGGGCGGACCCGGAAGAAGTCCTCGAAGGAGCCGCGACCCCGGATGCAAAAGAAGGCCTGAAGGTTGCGACGACCAGTGCGCTGGAGCGGGGAGTCTTCGGGGCGCCGAGCTTCTTTGTAGACGGGGAGATGTTCTGGGGAAACGACCGGCTCCACTTCGTCGATACGGCGCTGGCGAGCGTTTGAGTAGTAGAACAGAGGGCGTAGGATCTACCTTCTCGTGAGTGGGATTGCGTCCGAGATAGGACATGGAGGATGGAAATGGATAGGGAAGCTTTGCTGGAGGGGATCTCCTCCGAGACCATAGAGACCTCGCGCCTCGGGACGCACCTGCTACGGGATGGTCCCGAAGACGGCGAGCCGGTCTTTTTCATTCACGGCAACACCTCTTCGTCCCGGTTTTTCGAGGAGACTCTGGTGGCGCTCCCGGATCTTTACTTGGGGATAGCTCCGGATCTCCGGGGCTTCGGCGGCTCGGAGACGGCGCCGGTCGACGCGACGCGGGGCCTTAAAGACTTCTCCGATGATATCCGCGCCCTGATGGAGGCCCTGGGTTTGGAAGGCCGGAGGATCCATCTTGTCGGGTGGTCGATCGGGGGCAGCATCACCATGCAGTACGTCATGGATCACGCAGGTGACGTGGCGTCTCTCACGATAATAAACCCGATGTCGCCCTACGGTTTCGGCGGCACGAAAGACGCGGCGGGCGCTCCATGCTGGCAAGACTACGCCGGCTCTGGGGGCGGGACGGCCAACCCCGAGTTCACGAAACGTCTTTCGGAGGGCGACCGGGGCGAGGACGATGCAAACTCCCCGCGCAACGTGATGAACTCTTTCTTCTACAAACCGCCCTTCCGGGCTCCAAAAGGTCGGGAGGAAGTGTTTCTCTCCTCGATGCTCGCGACCGTCGCGGGCGAAGAGAACTATCCGGGGGACGCAGTCGGCTCCGAGAACTGGCCGCAAGTGGCGCCGGGTACGAAGGGCGTAAATAACGCTATCTCCCCGAAGTATTGCAATCTGGAAGGCTTCGCCGGGGTGGATCCAAAACCTCCGGTGCTCTGGATCCGGGGGGCCGACGACACTATTATCTCCGATACTTCCCTTCTGGACTTTGGCTACCTCGGACAACTCGAAGCCGTCCCTGGTTGGCCGGGCCTGGAAGTTTATCCTCCGCAACCGATGGTCTCCCAGATACGGGCCGTGCTCGAGAAGTACAAAGAAGGAGGCGGAAGCTATCGTGAAACCGTGATCGAGGACTGCGGCCATGCGCCCCACGTAGAGAAACCCGAGGAGTTCCGGGAACTACTGTTCGGGTTCATCGGAGAGCGAGGCTAGAGACGCTTCAGCGAAGGGTGCCGGAAGCTTGTTGCTGGTAGTCTGATGGCGGGACACTCGTAGAACGGAGGCAGCTTTGAGCGACGTTTCCGCCGTGCCGAACCTCACGGCCAATGTAGACCTGAAGAACAAGAGCGCGCTGGTGACCGGGGCCGCGAGCGGCATCGGACGCGCTTGCGCTAGACGGCTCGCCACTGCGGGCGCAAACGTCACCGTGCTGGACCTGGACGGGGACGGCGCCCGGCGGGTGGCGGAGGAGATCGGGGGCGAGGCGATCCAAGCGAACCTCTCGGATTACGATATGTTCGATAGCCTGGATATAGACGCCGACATCGTGGTCAACAACGCTGGGCTCCAACACGTGGCGTCTATAGAAGAGTTTCCGCCGGAGCGCTTCTCCCTGATACTGCGGGTGATGCTGGAGGCTCCGTTCAGGATCCTCCAGAAGACTCTTCCTGGGATGTATGAGCGAGGCTGGGGACGCGTCATAAACATCTCCTCCATCCACGGGACGGTCGCCTCCCCGTACAAATCGGCCTACATATCGGCCAAGCACGGCCTCGAAGGCCTCTCCAAGGTCGTGGCGTTGGAGGGAGGAGCGAAGGGGGTTACATCCAACTGCATCGCCCCAGCGTACGTGAGGACGCCGCTTGTGGAGGCCCAGATCTCCGACCAGGCGAAGACCTACGGCATCCCCGAGGACGAGGTGGTGGAGAAGATCATGCTGACAGAGCCCGCCATAAAGCGCCTCATAGAACCGGAAGAGGTGGCCGAGCTCGCCGCCTTCCTCTGCGCCCCCGAGGCATCGTTCATAAACGGCGCCTCCCTGACCATGGACGGCGGCGCCACGGCCCACTAGCCTCGGCTTGCAGGAAGCGGGTATCATCCAGGGTAACCGGCGAGACCGAAAAGGGGTGAGGGGTCATGACCGAGAACAACGAAGGCGCGCTCCTGTGGGAGCCTTCAGACGAGTTCAAACAGAGCACCAACATCTCCCGCTACATGCGGTGGCTGGAAAACGAAAAAGGACATCGTTTCGAGGACTACGGAAGTCTCTGGGAGTGGTCCGTCACGGACCTGGAAGGATTCTGGACCAGCATCTGGGAGTTCTGCGGCGTAGAGGCCCACGAACCGTACACGCGGGCTCTAGCCG
>JBBPZK010000205.1:0-14787 GCA_038199155.1 Rubrobacterales bacterium
ACGTGCCGGGCAATCTCTCCGGTTATCTCATGAACCTCGAAGGACGTGCGATCTTCTTTCCCGTTCAGGAATTTTACCGGCCAGACCGTGACTCTCTAGAGTGGCACAGGAAACATCTCCTACTCTGAACACAAGCTCACTACCACCGGAGCGATTTAACGAAGTATTCGGCGTTCAAGGGCTCGCCGGTTGCGCGCAGGACTGTGGTCTGCCAGTCGTCGCGGGCGCCGGGGCCGAAGAATGATTCGATCAGGTACCGCCCCGCCGCCTCGTTTTCGTAGAACGGCCCGCGCACGATGTTCGCCTCCAGATACTCCCGGAGCTGGGCGGCTATGAGATGCCCCAGGACGTAGTTGTGGTAGTAAACTGGGACGGTCGCGACGTGAATCTTGGCCGCCCAATCGGGCTCGTCCCGGTCCGGCGGCCGGTCCACCATCTGCAAACGCTCGACGAGGTCCCACCAGATGCTGTTCAAGTCCTCCCGATCCGGGTCTTCGTAGAGCGCCTGCTCGAAATGGTACATCACGAGCGCCCAGCGGATGAAGACCAGGCTGTCGGCCCGGCGGCGGGCGGCGAGCGCCGCGTTGTCGTCTTCGAGGTCTTCCGCCGAAGCTCCCGTAACCGAGGAGAGCCAGCCGGGGTCGGCCGCGAGCCCGCCCATCATGAGCGCGATGGCTTCCGTCGTGTTGATGTGGGCGATGGAGCGCAGCAGGTACGGCAGGCTCGGGTTTATGTGCCGGTCGTAGACAGCGTGGCCGAACTCGTGGAGCATCGTGTCGGCCCAGTACGCGTCGGGCCGGACGTTGGCGAGCACCCGCACGTCGTATGGATAATCCCTCCCCACGGAGATGCAGAAAGCATGCTGGCTCTTGCCGGGACGCTCGTAGAGGTCGCTACGCGAGATCACCCCACGCACGTCGAGGCCTAAAGCATCATAGGTCTTGCGTGTCAGGGCTTCGAGGTCCTTCCCCTCGAAATACCGGTCCACGTCCAGACTCTCGTCCTCCGGCGGCTCTTGAAAGAACGGGTCCGAGAGATGCCAGGGCATGACTTTTTCGACCCCGAACTTCTCCTTGAGACCGGCGTCTAGCCGCTCTTTGAGTTCCCTGAATGGAGCTTCGGTGGCCGACTCTAGCTCGCCCATGATCCGGGCGAGCTCCCCCGCGTCGACTTCCTGCAAGTCGAGTGAGCGCGCGTAGTGATCTTCGTAACCTTGCTCGCGGGCGAGACGGTTCCGCAGACGGGCCAACTCCCGCACGCTCTCTTCGACCTCCACCCCGACGGTCTTCGAAGATTCCCAGGCTTCGCGGCGCAAAGCTTCGTCATCGGAGGAGCGCAGTATCCCCCGGATCTCATTATCCCCCACCTTCTCACCACCGAACTCGCCCCGATGGTTGCCGTAAGTAGCGCTGGCCTGAGCTTCCAACTCCTCGATCTGTTCGAGAGTCTTTTCATCCCCCTGAGAACCGGCGAACATCCGGTAGAGTACCTCGACCTGGCGTCTCAAAACCGGGTCCTCCAGGGTATCGCGGTCCTCGTACCAGCCCAAGATTTTCTGGAACTCGTCCCGGTCGGCGAAGAGCCGGTTGTATTCCTTGCCGATTCGGACGGCTTCTTCCTGGGCTTCTGGGGCGCCGGTAGTTTCGAGCTTCCACCAGGCTTCGCCGGAAGCCTTCTCGACGGGAGCGAGTCGCTCCTCGAACTCCGACAGGAATTTCTCTATATCAGCGGGAGAAGCCAGGGTATCAGCGGCGCTCGCGGGCCATCCGGTCGCGTCGGGCTCCGAGGTAGATCCAGACGAGGAACATAACGATGCCGAAGGTCGCGAACTGGACGAGCCCCTCGGGTCCCCCGCTCCCCCCGACAACGAGCCCCGCTATGAAGACCAGCGCCACGGCCACATACCCGGCCGCCCGGAAGGCGAAGTAGGAGACGACGAGCCCGACCAAGAAATATACCAGCGGCATGACCGGTGAGATGACGCTCGTCCAGGCCATGAACCCTGGGTTCTGCCCCGCCGCCCACAACCCGAACTGACCGGCGACGATGAGCGCCACAAACGCGGCGACGAAGCTGGTCGCGCCACTCGTCCACGTCACGGGGTCGGGATCGAAGTCGTGAGGCTCGTACCAGCGGCCCTCCCGCTCAACATACTGGCCCCGGCGTCGTTCTCCACCGCTGTTCCGGCCGTTGCCGCGTCCGCCCGAGGATGACTCTTGCTTCCTGCCAAACCGCCCCCGGAGCCGCTCGCCGAGGCCCGGACCGCTGCCCGCCTCGCGCTGACGGCGGCGGGTAGAGAGTTCGTCGTCGAGCGAGTCGAAGTCTAGGTTCAGGTCCGAAAGCTGGTCGGCGGCGTAGGCAAGGTCAAGCGCTTCGTCGTGCTGGCTGCGCCGGTTCTGGTCAGAGAGCACGGCGTTCGCCTCCTGGAGCAGCGAGAATGCCTCGGCGCTCCCTTTCGGATGGTCCGGGTGACGCTCTTTGGCGAGGCTGCGGTAGGCGTTCTTTATCTCCGACTGCGACACGTTGCGAGGGACGCCGAGCACCTCGTAGTAATTTACCTGGTCTGCCATGATCTCTCTATTCTAACCCACGGAAGCGTCCCGGTCCGCTTCCGATAGCGCGAATTTTATCTCCTCCAGGCACCACTCAGCTTCCTCGCTCCCGGCAGCCCGCAGCAGCGCCGCCCGTGCCTCCTCCCTGCCGATCTCCCCGAGCGCCCACGCCGCGTGCCCCCGGACGAGTGGAGACGGGTCTTCTTCGAGACGCTGGACGAGCGCCGGGACCGCCCTCTCCAGCTTTATGTTACCGGCGGCCACACAGCAGTTACGCAGCAACCCGTCACGTCCGGGGCGGGTGAGAGGGGTCCCCCCGAACCTGCTCTCGAACTCCTCCTCGCTCTCTATACCGAGCACCTCTACAACGTCGAGGTATGGTCCCGCACCCGCCTCCTCGCTGAACTCGGGCCAGCGGCTCTCTGTCGCCTTCGTTTTGTTGTACGGACAGACCTCCTGGCACACGTCGCAGCCGAAGGCCCAATCACCGACCAGCGGGCGCAGTTCGCGAGGGATCTCCCCCCGGTTCTCTATGGTCAGGTATGAGATACACAACCGCGCATCCACCACTCCTGGAGCTTTGATCGCCCCGGTCGGGCAACGGTCCATACAGCGCGAGCAACGCCCGCAAGTACCCGTCCCGTGCGCGTCCGGCTCAAGGTTCAGGTCGACGATCAGGTCTGCGATAAAGAAGAAAGAGCCGATCTCCCCGTTTATGACGCACGAGTTGCGCCCGAAAAACCCGAGTCCCGCGTGCTGGGCCGCCGACCGCTCCAAAAGCGGCACCGCGTCCGTGAAACTGCGCGCTTTGATCCTCACCCCGAGCTCTTCTTCCAACTCCTCCCGCAACCGGAACAACCGCTCCTTTATAACCACGTGGTAGTCCCGCCCCCACGCATACCGGGCCACCCTCCCGCCACCGGGATTGTCCGGATGATCCCCCGGATAGTACGAAACGCCCAAAGAGACGACACTTTTAGCGCTCTTCTGCAACCGCTTCGGGTCCGAGAGTAACGCAACCGGCCGCTGCATGTACCCCATATCGGCGGCCATTCCAGCCTCCTGCCACTCTCGCAAGCGCTCGCCGCCTTCGCGAAGCGGCTCCGCCGAAGTCACCCCGACAAGATCAAAGCCCGCCGCCCGCGCACGCTTTTCCAACACCCGCCGCGCCTCGGCAGGGGACGGCACGTTCTGCTCTCGCTGACCTCCTGTCCGGTGCTCACTCAAAGTCAACCACCAGAATACGAGATAAATTCCAGGAGCGAGCCGTCCGGGTCACGGAAGTAGACGCTCGTACCCGAGCCTCTGGCGCCACGCCGCTCTACTGGACCGAGCTCGACCTCGACGCCGTGCCTCGCCAGGTGCTCTTGGGCCTCGCCTATAGGTCCCGGCCACTCGAAGCAGAGGTCGCTGTTACCCGGTTGCACGGGGAGCCTCGCTACCGGCGTGGGGTTGACGCCCGGTCCGTGCAGGTTGAGTCGCTGTTCCCCGAATCGGTAAGACCAGCGATCTTCGACGGGTACTACCTCGGCGCCCAGCACCTCTCTGTAGAAGCTATTGGAGCGTTCCCAGTCGGAGACGTGGATCACACAATGGTCTATCTTGACGTTCGGCACGTGATCCTCTCTTCACAGCTTCTAGGATACAGGGGAATTGTACCCGCCTGATTGAAAGGGAGACTCGAAGGGAATACGAGGCGGAAGGTGTATATTTCATCTCAGTGGGATGAAAAAAGATCAGAGAAGGAGTATTCATCTTGGCTATATCTACTACCAACCCGGCGACCGGCGAAGAGATCGAGAGCTTCGAGGAGTTGACCGACGAGCAGGTCGAGGAGAAGATCAAGCTTGCGGCGGAGACTTTCCGCGAGTACAGAAAGACTTCCTTCGAGGAGCGCTCGCGGATGCTGATCCGGGCGGCGGAGATCCTGGAAGAGGAAGCTGAAGACCTCGGCCGAATCATGACGACCGAGATGGGCAAGACACACGCCTCCGCCATCGCCGAGGCGAACAAGTGCGCCCGCGGCTGCCGCTTCTACGCCGAGAACGCCGAGAAGTTCATGTCCGACGAGGCAGTTGAGTTGGAAGGTGCAGACGCGTTTATCCGCTACCAGCCGATCGGTCCGGTGTTGGCGATCATGCCATGGAACTTCCCGTTCTGGCAGGTCTTCCGGTTCGCGGCTCCGGCGCTGATGGCCGGAAACGTCGGGCTCTTGAAGCACGCCTCGAACGTCCCGCAGTGCGCCCTCGCCATAGAGAGCGTCATCCACCGCGCCGGGTTCCCGGAAGGCGCTTTCCAGACGCTCCTGATCGGCTCTTCCAAGATCGCGGCCATCGTTGACGACCCGCGCATCCGGGCGGCCACGCTCACCGGCAGCGAGCCGGCCGGGCGTGAGGTCGCCGGCAACGCCGGGAAGAACATAAAGAAGACCGTGCTGGAGCTCGGCGGGAGCGACCCGTTCATCGTGATGCCCAGCGCGGACCTGGACGAAGCGATAACCACGGCGGTTACGTCCCGGACGCTCAACAACGGCCAGTCATGCATCAACGCCAAGAGGATAATCGTCCACGAGGAGATCGCCGACGAGTTCGAGCGCCGCTACGTGGAGAGCATGCAGGCCCTAAAGGTCGGAGACCCGATGGATGAAAGCACGGACATGGGGCCGCTCGCCACGCCCCAGATCCTCGAAGACGTGGACGGTCAGGTCCGAAAGAGTGTGGAGGCCGGGGCGAAGGTCCTCACCGGCGGCAAACCTGCTGACGGCCCGGGCAACTTCTACCCGCCGACCGTCCTCTCGGACATCCCCGAGGACTCGCCGGCCTACCGGGAGGAGATCTTCGGTCCCGTTGCCTCGCTCTTCCGCGTCTCCGATATCGACGAGGCGATATCGCTCGCCAACGACTCTGACTTCGGCCTCAGCTCCTCCGCTTGGACCAACGACGAAGCCCAGCAAGAACGGTTCATCAACGAGCTTGAGGCCGGAATGACTTACATCAACAAGATGACCGAGTCGACCCCCGAAGTACCGTTCGGCGGCGCGAAGAACTCGGGCTACGGACGGGAGCTTTCACACTTCGGCATCCACGAGTTCACGAACCCGAAGACCGTCTGGATCGAGCGTAGCGCCGAAAACGCCGACGGCGCCGTCTCAGAGTAGCCTCCCTGACGCGCGTACCCGTGAAACTTCTTGCTGACACGGAGGCTTACTGAGGGTATATTCGTTTCGAATGAGTGTGACGGCCCGCAACAAGCTTCTGGCTCTGGGCGCCCTGTGGGGCGTCTTGCTGGCTGCCGTTCCGGTGATCGTAATGGCGCGAGGGTTTAGCGGTTTCCTGGTCGCATCGGTGGTATGCGCGATCTTCAGCGGATGCGTCGGGACCCTCGCCGCCGGGCAGCGTCTACTGGTGCGCCTCAAAAAGGGTGCGAAGAGCGAAGGGCTGATGTCTTCTCTCGGGATCGGGCTCTTCCAAGGGTTCGCGGGCGGCGGCGTTGCGGCGCTTCTGTTCTGGGGGCTGATGGCTGTCACCATCTCCGGGTTCTCGCCGCTCAACCCGGAGGGACTATCCCGACTGATGAGCCCGCAGGTTTTTCTCGGCAGCTTCTTCGTGGCGCTCACCGTGTTCATGTATGTAGTGGTGGTAGGGATACTGCTCGGTCCTCTTTTCGGTCCCCTGATAAAGCGTGGTCTAAAGGTCGAGGAGGTAGTTTCTTGACCTTTTTGAGGTTGCTCGGTGTCGGTGCGATCTACGGCCTCGCTTTCGCGCTGGTCAAGTCGTTGTTCCCGGAGCCGTTCATACTTCTGGTGTTGCAAGGGAACCAAGGCAGTGAAGGTAACCTTACCGTGATCGCCCTCGTCTACATAGGAGTCGGGCTGGTGGCCGGTCTGATCGCCGCGCCCATCTTCGGTGGGATCCTGCTCGCCAGACGAGCTTCGAGAGACAGAGACGGCGTCCCCGCCACCCTCAGCGCGAGGCTGATCCTCAGCCTCTTGCTTTCGCTGTTCATGGGCTTGATCTCCGGTACTCTCATCCTCCTCATCTACGCGACGGGCCTACTTCCGGGCGGCAACACCCTCGACCCGCTCAGGCTGGTAAACAGCTCTGTCTTTCCGACCGGCGGGCCGATGGTGATCGCCTGGTCCATCGCCCGCGACCTGCTGCCTGCGGGCCTCACCGGCCTCTTCCTCTCCCCCCTGAGCGGAAGCATGCTACTCCGCCTCTACACCTCCGGGAGAGGAGCCCAGCAAAAAGTCTACGACGAAGATTTCTAGTCTGGGTCAGCCTACTCAAACACCGATTTCCCTCGCCGTCAATCCAACCGCCGGAACTCTACGCCGGGCAAGTCCAGCCGGAAAAGCTCTTCAGGAAGCTCCTCACCAAAGACGATCTCGGCAACCTCGGTGACGTCGAACTCACTCCCGTCAATGCGCGCCGCGAACCGTAAGATCACCCCGAACTCGACCTCTTGACTACCCGCCAGGGGAAGGAGGCTGTCGCCCAAGATGGAAGGCTTTCCGGTGAGGAGATGTATAGAATCAGGTTCTACAGAGATGTTTCGCGTTTTCTCCTACGTTCGGAAGGAGGTCTTGGACGATGAAGATGACTGTTTTTGGCGCTACGGGACCGACCGGCAGGCGTCTGGTCGAGAGGGGTATCGCCGCCGGACACGAGGTTACGGCTTTCGTCCGCAAGGTCTCTTCGATGAACGCGACCCACGAGCGGCTCACCACTTTGCAGGGTGATGCGTTCGACGCAGGGAGCGTGGAGGAGGCGGTTGCCGGCAGGGATGCGATCTTTAGCGTCCTCGGCGGCGAGCCTAGCAATCCGCTCCATCCGCGCAGACCCGGAGACCCCGACGGACCGGCCTCAGCCGGGGCGCGGCGCATAGTCGCGGCGATGAAAGAGCACGGCGTCGGGCGCTTCGTATGCCTAACGGCCTGGGGAGTAGGCGAGAGCAGACGTAACCCGGATCTACCCGGTTGGTTCTTCGCGAACGTCCTGACGCCGCCACTGCTCCGGGATGACTATGCGGACAAGGAGGCCGCTGAGGGGATAGTTCGGGAGAGCGCCCTGGACTGGACCATCGTGAGGCCGATGTTGCTGACGAACGGACCGTGGACCAGCCGCTACAGGGTAGGTGAGAACCTCAACCCTGGAAGGAGGTTCTGGATCTCCCGCGCAGACGTGGCCGCTTTCTTGTTGGAGCAACTCACTACCGACGAGTTCATCCGACGCGCGCCGGCCATCGGGTACTGATCCTCCGCGCCCGGTCTTCCGCTCAGGCTTTACTCGTAAGCTTTGCCTGCACGATCAGGCGCTTCGTGTAGTCGGGGAGGGTGCAGGTTTGGAGCGTCAAGATGCTCTTGCCCTTCACGGGTTTGGTTATGGAGAGGTTACTCGGGCTCACGACGAATTCTTTGAAGACTTTGTAAGTGTACTTCTTTCCGTTGGCGTCTTTCACGTAGACTTTGTCACCATTCTTGAGCTTGTTGAGGTCGAAAAAGGCGAGCAGGCTCTTCGTTCCTATATAACCGAGCCTGTGGCCCGCGAGGTACGTGTTGGACCCTTTCTGCCAGGGAAATCCGGTACCCTTTAGGTGGATCGCCACGCTGTTGTTGAGAGCCTCTTCGTTACTACCCACGGCGTCGGGGACAGAGGCGTCTTTTACCCGGCTCATCGCTGGAATCGTCACCGTCAGGGTCTCGTCTTTAGGCCCGTTCGCGACCGGCGCGCCTTGAGTTTGCCCACCACCCGTCTGGCTGACGGTACTGATTTCGGGTACGTTGAAACCCTTGGGGTTCTTATTGTTGGTGGCTGTGCTCCCGGCGGTTTGGCCGAAGAAACCGAGGAAAAAGAACACGATGAGCCCGACCCCCGCTCCTATCATGAGCAAGCTTATTAAACTAGGGATGAGCTTTTTGATCGACAACTTTCTCCAACCTCCTACAGTATCTTCGGTTCTCCGCCTCGTTTGGATCAGAGACTCCGTCTTACTTAGTCCCTCCGCCCGCACGCGAAGACGTACGGAACGCTTTCTATAGACTGGGGAAAATCACAGCCGGAGCACCTGCAAGCGGGATGTAGCGGGTCTTCGTGAGAAACGGAAGGCAACCGGCGAGAGATGAACGCCGCCCCTACCAGGCAACTCGACTTTCTTACGAACAGTACCGCAGCTCCGGCGCATCTGGAAAACGCCGTCAAGGCGAAGATGAGTGCGACGGCGGGCTGCGTGTCCGCGACGGGACTTTGGCGCAAAACCAGGGCCAGTACCAAAAGCGTCGCCAGGAACGCTACCCAACGGAACCTCGCGGCGGCGAGAGCCCTCTTTTCGTTATCCAAAAGCATTGATCGGGGGATTATATACCGGCCCGCGCCGGCTGGAGGTCAGTGCTCGTGGTTGCCGAACTCGTACTCTATAAGGTTCTTCACTCACTCGAACCGGCCGATACCATTCTCTTCCTCCAACATTACTTCGTGGGAGCGTTCGCCGAAATCGGTAGGCTAAATGGAATAGTATGTGGCGATGAGCAAGAGGGCGCGCAATTTTCTGCTGTTGGCGGGGGCTTTCTGGGGTTTCGCGTTGGCGGTCGTCTCGTCGGCGGTTGCTTTCGGAGATCCCTTCAGCCTCAGCCCGTTTTTGGTGTCGGGATACGCTTGCGCGGCTTTGAGCAGCGCGGCCGGGGCCTGGGTCGCGGGAGACCTGGCGAAGAGGGTCCGGAAACGAGAGACTCTTCCGGGGAGGTTTCTAACGACCTTGCTGGTAGGGATCGTGCAGGCTCTGGTTGCGGCGCCGCTCGCGGCGCTCTGTATCTGGGGAGCCCTGACGGTCAACATCTCCGGGTTTTCAGTCGAGAACCTGGGCGAAGTCTCGAAGGTCTTGAACATCTTCCGGGATCCGTTACTGTTCGCGCAGGGTCTGATCGTGGCCGAAGCGGTCCTCGTATACTCACTGATCGTCGGCACCCTCCTCTCGCCCATCGTCGGGGCGACCATAAATCGTCTGATCCACCTACGCTAAACTTGGAACGGTTGGATCACTGGATCCCGCCAAATCTTCCTAGCCGATGCTCCCGAGCAGGACCTGGGCGCCGACGCCTACAGCGAGGGTGAAGAACAGAGCTATCGTCCAGACGGCGGTGGTCGTCCGGGACAGGGTTGTTGGCTCTTTCGGTCGCTGGTACATCGGTACGATGAGCCGCAGGTAAACGCCGAGTGAGAGAACGCTGTTCAGGATGGCGATCACGGCGAGCCACGTAAACCCTGCGTCTATCGCCGCCCCGAAGAGCAGGAATTTGCCGACGAAGCCCGCCAGCGGCGGTATGCCGACGAGAGAGATGAGGAAGATCACCATCGCGGCACCAGCCGCCGGGTTCGTACGCCCGAACCCGGTAAACGAACGCAGGTCCCGGCCCACGGAGAGGACGATGGCGAAAGCACCCAGGTTCATGGCGGCGTAGGCGGCGGTGAACAGGATAAGTGATCGTATGGCGAGGCCACTCTGGTCGATGGCGACGACGCCGAGCAGGAAGTATCCTGACTGGGCGATGGAGGAGTAGGCCAGGAGGCGCACGACGTTATCCTGGACGAGCGCCGCGAGGTTGCCGTAGGTCATCGTGAGGGCGGCGAGTCCGGCAATGACGAGCGGCCAGGCTGTCGCGTCGGCTGGTAGATAGCGCACGACCTGCACGAGGGCGAAGATCGCGCCGACTTTTGGAACTATGGAGAGGAACGCAGCGACGGAGACTGGGCCGCCGTCGTAGGCGTCCGGAGCCCAGAAGTGGAACGGGACGAACGAAGCCTTGTACCCGAGGCCGATGAGCACCGCGACGAAGCCGAACCCGGCGGCCAGCGGCGCACTACCGAGCCGCTCCATCGCTGAGAGGAAGGTGGAGCCCGCCACCCCGAACCAGTAAGTGAGACCGAAGATCATGACCGCCCCGGTAACGGAGCCGAACACGAAGTACTTCATCGCCGCCTCGGTGGCGCGGTCGTCGCGCGGGTAGGCCACGAGCGCGAACGTCGCGAGGCTTGAGAGGAGCACGCCGAGCACGAGGAACATCACGTCGCCCGCCCCCGCGAGCACGAGCGCCCCGACGGTCGCGAAACAGAGGAGACTGTACACGGTGCCCTCACGGTCCGTATCGCGTACCTCCTGGCGCGCGAGGACGGCGGTAAGAGCCGTGGTTGGGGAGAGCAGAATAACGGCCCACACGCTCAGGTCGTCTACGAGATAGGTGCCCTCGAAGGCCGTTGCGTTCGCGCCGACTAGCTGCGTCGCGAGGAAGGTCGCGACCAGTAGCCCGATCACGGTGAACGGCAGCGAGACTTTCGGCAGCCGGAGCATCTCGAAGACCAGGGCGCCCACGGCGGTTAGGAGCACCGCTATCTGGGGCGATATGAGCACGATGCTCTGGAGCATCTGGGACGAGCTTTCAACCAGCGTTCCGTTGAGGACTCCCGGCGTGTTCACAGGCCTATGGCCTCTGTTGCCCGGTGGATGACGTCGAGCAGCAAGAACGGGGCGACCCCGATCAGTACGGTAAGCGCCGCCAGCGGAACTATGGATAGAATTTCTCGCCCGCTGAGATCCTTCATCTCTCGCCAACGTTCAGAAGGCTTTCCCAGAAAAGCTATTTGTATCGCGCGCAAATATAGTCCGGCGGTGACGACGATCCCGAGAACCGCGACGACGGCTATCGGATAGACCTGGAGCGTGCCGAGGAAGATCTGGAACTCGGCCGGAAAGTGGGCCAGTCCCGGCAGACCCAGCGAGGCGAATGCGGCCAGGATAAAGAGCCAGCCGAGGACGGGTACGATCCGCAGCAGCCCGCCCATTTCTCCCATATCGCGGGTGTGGGTCCGGTCCTGGAGCATCCCGACGAGTAGGAAGAGCGCGCCGGTTACGACACCGTGGCTCACCATCTGCAAGACTGCTCCATCGAGGGCCAGCGCCCGGACGCCAGCGTCCGTTGCCGCGGCGGCCACGGCGACTCCGAGTACGACGTATCCCATATGATTCACGCTGGTGTAGGCGATCAGACGCTTCAGGTCCGTCTGGCCCAGCGCGACGAACGCCCCATAGAGCGCGGTGAATACTGCAATGGCGGCCACGTAGGGGGCGGCGGCGCGGAAGGCGTCCGGCGTCATTTGCAGGGCGAACCGGATCAGGCCGTAGGTCCCGAGCTTGAGCATGACGCCGGCCAGGATCACGCTGCCGGCGGTAGGAGCCTCGACGTGGGCCGCCGGCAGCCAGGTGTGCACCGGGAAGATGGGCGTCTTGACCGCGAAGGTCACGAACATGGCGACAAACGCGAGCATCGCCGCCAGCCCCGTGAGTGGCGGAGAATCTATGAACGCCCGCATGTCGAAGGTACGCGGGTCGCTTCCTAAGTAAAGGCCCAGGATCGCCAACAGCAGCGGCAGGCTGCCGAGCAGAGTGTATAGGAAGAACGTCAGCGCCGCCCGCTGGCGTCCCTCGTGGCCCCAGTCGGCGATGATGAAGTACATCGCGACCAGCGTCACCTCGAAAAAGACGTAGAAGAGGATCGCATCGAGCGCCACGAAGACACCGAGGCTCGCCGTCTCCAGGAGCAGGAACAGCGCCACGTAGGAGCGCGCCCGCTCTGTAACCTTCACCGAGAAGACGAAAGACACGAAGAAGAGCACCACCGTCAGGAACACGAGCGGCAGGCTTATCCCATCCACGCCGACCCGGTAGGCGGCCCCAAGCGACGGTATCCAGGAGACTTCCTCCACCTGCGTGAACCCGGCCCCGGCCCCGCGCGCCCACATCCCCGCCGCGCCGAGCAAGGTCAGCCCCGAGGCCACCAGACCGACCGCGTGAGCGCCGCGGGTCGAGATACCCGGCAGCGCCACGAGTAGCACGGCTCCCAGGAGCGGAAGAAAGAGCGTCACGGATACGAGTGGAAACATTCGGTAGACCTTTCTACAGAGCCAGTGTGCCGATGGCAAGGAGAGCGAGGATCAGGGCGCCTCCGGTGACGGCCAGCAGTAACTCTTTATGGACGAGCCCCGTCTGGAGCCTGCGGGCGCGACGCCCAAGATTCCGTGTCCCCCGGACCAGGGCGAATATGAATCCGTCGATCCCCTTCTCGTCCGTGATCGGCGAGGCGTGCGCAACCACGATTCCCAAACGCCCGACACCGAGCACACCCCTGTGGATGCCGCCATCGAGGGTATCCGTGGCGCGCGCCACCGCGAGCGCCGGTCGGGCGACGAACTGCTCGAACCCACCTCCGATACGGAATCCTTTTTCGGCGTACGCGCGTACCGGGCCGAGGAGAGTATCGGCGGAGACGAACCATCCCAGGACCAGTCCACCGAGCGCGGCGGCGGTGCCGAGTATCACAGTCAGCAAGTCCTTCGGTAGCTCGCCCCCGACGAGTCGGACGAGCGGCTCCAGCGCGAATCCCAGAATGACCGCCAGCGCGACGAGCGCGGACATACCCACGCCCATCCAGGTTATTCCGGCGATCGGCTCGTTCTGTTTCTCGCCTTTCCAGAGGATTCGCAGCGCCCGTGCGACGTAGATGCCGGTCAGTACGGTTCCCACGAGGGCGAGCGGGAAGAGAAGCCAGGCGAAAGGTGACGCGAACGTCGCGGCTATGATGGCGTCTTTGGACCAGAACCCGGCGAGTGGGGGGACACCGGCGAGGGCCAGCCCCGCCACGGCGAACCCGACGAATACGAAGGGCCGCTCCCGTCCGATTCCTGAGAGCTTCGAGAAGTCCGTGGCGCCGCGAGCGTGCTGGAAGACGCCGGAGCCGAGGAAGAGGGAGCTTTTCATCGCCGCGTGGGCTGTGAGGTGGGCGAGGGCAGCCACAGGGGATCCCGCGCCCAGGGCCAACAGCATGAATCCGTACTGGCTGGAAGTGGAGGCGGCGAGCAGCCGCTTGAGGTCGCGGTCGGCGACGGCCATGATCCCGGCTACCACCGCCGTGATACCGCCCAGGGCACCCACTATCAGCAGCGCCCCCGGCGGGAACAGCGGGAAGGTGCGAATCAGCAGGATCGCCCCGGCGGCCACCAGGGTCGCCGAGTGGAGCAGAGCCGAGACGGGAGTGGGACCGGCCATCGCGTCCTGCAGCCAGCCCTGGAGAGGCGTCTGGGCCGACTTGCCCGCCGCCGCGAGGAGGACGAGCAGGCTCGCGACGAAAGCGGCTGCGCCGCCAACTTCCAGGGTGCGGGAGATCTCGCTGGTCCCGGCTTGCGAGACGAGGACGAAGATACCGACGTAGAGTCCGAGGTCGGCGGTGCGAGTGTAGAGGAAGGCGCGGGTGGCTGCCTCGCCGACGCCTTCTCTCTCGTACCAGAATCCGATCAGCATGTAAGAAGCCAGCCCGATCATCTCCCAGGCCGCGAGCAACAAAATCCAATCTCCCGCAAACACCAGCGTCTCCATCGCGGCTACGAAAAACAACATCTGGGCGAAGAAGCGAACCTTACCCTCTTCCTCCGCCATGTACCCTACGGCGTAGACCATCACGAAAACACCCACGACCGCGACGATGGTGGCGATCACCGCCGTCAGGGGGGTAGCGATGATGCGTAAGGGGAGGTCCGGCAGTCCCGGCAGCACCGCCGCGTAACGCGCGCCACCGGCGACACTGAAGAGAGTAACTACCGCGCCGACCAGCGCCGCACTGACTCCCAGCAAGGCGAGGGCTGAGGCTGCACGTCGGATCAGCAGTATCGTTACCATCGCCGCGAGCGGACCGAGTATCGTGAGGGCGACGAAGGTCATCCTTTCAGGTCCCTCGCTTCTTCCATCTCGACCGAGCCCTTGAAGCGGAAGCGGGCGGTGCCGACGCCGAAGCCGACGGCCATCTCAAGGGCCATAACGGTCATCACGATCAGGACGAACACCTGGCCGGAGTACGCTTCGGGAGAAAGGAAGCGCCAGAATGCGACAAGGTTGACCATTGCGCCCCCGAGCATCAGCTCGACGCCCATCATGATCATGACCAGGTTCGTCTGGGAGAGCGAGCCGTAGAGTCCGACCCCGAAGAGGATCGCCCCGACGATTAGAGCGACTACGAGCGTAGCCACTAAGCCCTCCTCTCAAGAGCCACGGCGATGGTGGCTATCATGGCCGTCAGGATGGTGATGCCCGCCGTTTCGAAAATGAGCATCGAGCGCCCCATCAGCTCTATCCCCAGGTCGTGAACCTGCTCGCCGGGAGGCACGCTTCCCGCGATGGAACCCCATCCGACCAG
>JBBPZK010000206.1:0-6494 GCA_038199155.1 Rubrobacterales bacterium
AAGAAAGCTCCCGTACCAGGCATCCACCCCGGAAAGCACCGTGTACGGGACCAGGTAGGCCAACACCACCAAAAGCAGCGCCAACCCGATCCAGAAGATCCCTCGCCTCTCCATCAACCACTCCTTTCACCCCTCTATTCGCCCTCTAACCGGCGCTTGTAACTTTCGCCGACCCGATTGCCACTCTTTTTTGTTACAATGTATGTTGCTTGTAACACTTTGTCTCTTTGAGTATCACACACGGTCTGGCAAGGCACAAGGAGGTCTGCAACTAGCGAAATACTCCGGTCGCGTTCTCTGGGTGGAGTCTTGCTTTTGACCCGGATCACACCAAAGCATCTGTTTCCTTGACCAGATCTCACCTCGGCGGGTATCCTCTGCTTATAGTTATTGCAAATGATTGTCATTAAGTAAGAACGCTAAGGGGGCGTAGGCTGTGTTGGGAGCTTTTCTGGTTGTATTGCGCGAGGGTTTCGAGGTCACGCTCCTCGTCGCCATCGTGCTGGCTTACCTGAATAAGATCGAGCACCGCGAGGGCATGGTGCGCGTCGGGTATGGTGTGGCGGCGGCGGTAGTCGTCGCCGTGGTGGCGGCTGCGGTGTTGTTCGTGACGGCTTCCGACCTGAAGGGTACGGCGGAGCAGGTCTTCGAAGGTTCGGCGATGTGGCTCGCGGTCATCTTCCTGACGTACATGATCCTCTGGATGAGCCGCCAGGCGCGGGGCCTATCTCAGGGTATCCGCCGGAGGATAGACGAGGCCGTGGATACTGGAAGCACGCTCGCGCTTGCGATGTTCGCTTTCGCGTTGGTGTTGCGCGAAGGGCTCGAAACGGCGCTGTTCATGTTCGGCGTGACCAAGAACTCGACGCCGTTTCAGGCCGGGTTCGGGGCGGTTGCCGGGCTTCTCGGGGCTATAGCGCTCGGGTATCTGGTGTACGTGGCGGGAAAGAGGATAAACCTCGGCGCGTTCTTCAGGATCACCGGCGTGCTGTTGCTCGTCGTGGCGGCCGGGATGCTGGCCCACGGGACGGCCGAGTTCCAGGAGGCGGGCATTATCCCGACCCTGTTCGAGCCCGTCTGGAACCTCTCCAGCGTAACCCTCCTCACCGACCAGAGCGTGCTGGGACGCTTCCTGACAAGTTTCTTCGGCTGGAACCCGGCCCCGGACTTTATACAGGTCGCCGTGTGGGCCATGTATCTGGTGGTCGTCGGGTACGCTTTCCTCCAGCCCCAGCTTCCAAAAGGTTACCGGCGGCAGGCTGAAGCCGGGTAGGAGGTTCGGTCTGGTTTCGGGGAGAACCTCTATCCTTTAGAATGTCTGGGATGAGGCAAAGGGGTTCTCTGGAGGACTTATGAACGTATTTGGTCTGGACGTCGGCGGGACCGGCATCAAAGGGGCGACGGTAGACGCATCCACGGGTGAGATGCTGACGGACCGGGTGAGGGTCAAGACGCCCCATCCCTCTACCTCCAAGGCTATCCTGGAGACGTGCGTCGAGGTCGTTTCGAGGGCTGATTGGAACGGCCCGGTCGGGTGCGGGTTTCCGGGTGTGATCAAGGGCGGTGTGATTCAAACGGCCGCCAACGTGGATGACTCGAATATCGGCTTCGACCTTCGGGGGGAGCTGGAACAGAAACTCGGAAGCACGGTAGGGGTCGTCAACGACGCGGACGCGGCGGGACTAGCCGAGGTCCGCTGGGGCGCGGGTCGAGAGGTAGAGGGTGTGATGCTGATGCTCACGCTCGGCACCGGTATCGGCAGCGCGCTCTTCGTCGGGGGCCATCTCATGCCGAACACGGAGCTCGGGCATCTGGAGATCGGTGGTCACGACGCTGAAACCCGCGCCTCCGACGGCGCCCGCAAACGAGACAACCTCGGCTGGAAACACTACGCTGAACGGCTCGATGAGTACGTGACGACTGTGGAGCGGCTGTTCTGGCCCGACCTCATAGTGGTCGGCGGCGGCATCAGCAAGAAGGCGGATAAGTTCCTGCCGCACCTCACTGCCCGAACGAGAGTCGTACCGGCGGAGATGCAGAACGAAGCCGGTATCGCAGGCGCGGCACTCGCCGCCGTCCCCGAAGGAGCGACCTACCCCGCCCACGCTCCCGGCTGATACCCGTCTCCCGGCCTTCGGTCAGACGCGGTTATCTTTCAAGAGTTTTAGAGGATAGCGGGTCCCGCGCCATTCCAGGCCGCCGTTGACGAGGACAGTAACCGCCGACCTCAAGACGGCGTAGGTGAGAAGGCTCGCCCCGACTGGGTGGAGGGCGGCGTACCACACCGGAAGCCTCGTACCCGAGTAACGACCCTGGCGCGCGTAGACCACGAAAACGAGCAACACGTTCGCCAGGGAGAGCTTTCGGGCCGCGCCGCCCGCCAAGAGAGCCGCCGGAAACGGCAGGACGTTTGTCAGGAAGAACAGCGGCGCCGAGAGGGCCACCAATTCCGGCCGGTAGTCGAGACCGGCGAAGATGCTCTTGGTCAGGCCCTTCACCGCGCCGCCGATGCTACTGTGCCACTCGACGTCGAGGAGCCCGGCCCCGAAAGCAGCCTCTTGCCTGAATCCGGACTCTTTTACGAGCTTCCCGAGCCTCACGTCGTCGTCGGGACGGAGGGCTATTCTCCGGTGGCCTCCGAGCTGATCGTATACTTCCCGGCGCAGCAGGTTGAAGGCTCCGACGCCGAGATGATCCCTGGCGCGCGGGTCGCTCACCCGCCACGGCCTCTGGTAGACCATGAAAGCGAGTGAGAAGCAGGCCACGAAGCTCCTGAGCAAAACCCCGCCCGAAACCACCTCCGGGAACAGGACCAGGTGGTCAGCACCTCTCTTCCGAGCATATTTAACGGCGACGCGGAGGCAGCGGGGCGAGAAACGAACGTCCGCGTCGGTAAAGAGGAGCCACTCTCCGTTAGACGCGGCGGCCCCGACGTGAAGCGCGTGGTTCTTGCCGAGCCAACCTCCGGGCAATTCTTCTACGTGGATGACGCGCAATTCCGGTCGCCGGTCTGCGAGCGAGGCCAGTACCTCGCCGGTGCGATCCGTGGAACGGTCATCCACGGTGACGACTTCGAGCTTACCGGGATAGCCCTGATCCAGGAGGGACTCGACGCTCTCCTCGATGGCTCGCTCCTCGTCGCGGGCGGCCACGACCACGGATACATCCGGATAGTTTGCAAGTTCCGGCTCATCATGGAGGTTAGCGAGGACGGGTACTTTCCGCACGCCAAAGAACCACTCGACGCCCAAAACCAGCCAGACGAGCAGGTTGAAAGCCGCCAGGGCGGCGCGGAGGTTTTCGAGGCGGCGCGTGGGCCGCGTCCCGGTTCTCTTCAACGGCTCAGGAGCCGCCGCGAGAGATGAAGGCCATCGCCTCGGCGCGGCGGTCTCTATCTTTCTCGAAGACACCCCTGACGGCGGAAGTGACGGTGACGCTGCCCGGTTTCTGGACGCCGCGGGCGGTCATGCAGAGGTGCTCGGCCTCGATAACGACTATGGAGCCGGCAGAGCCGAGCCCGCCGTGGAGGGCGTCGGCGATCTGTCCGGTGAGACGTTCCTGTAGCTGCGGGCGACGGGCGTAGCCCTCGACGACCCGCGCCAGCTTGGAGAGACCCGCCACGCGCCCGCTCGGCATGTACCCTACGTGGGCCTTGCCGACGAATGGGATGAGGTGATGTTCGCACAGGCTATACAGCGGTATGTCCCTGACGAGGACCAGCTCGCGGTACTCTTCTGCGAAGCCGACCTCCAGGTGGTGGAGCGGGTCTTCGGCAAGGCCGGCGAACAGATATTCGTAAGCGTCGGCAACCCGGCGGGGAGTTTCGAGGACGCCTTCCCTTTCTGGGTCTTCGCCGATGGCTTCGAGGATCTCGCGCACCGCACGCTCTATTCGGGGTTTGTCTATCCGGTTCTCTTCCGGCAACGCGTCGGACATCTATCTCGCCCCGAGCAATACCGGCAGGCCGTTCAGATCGGGCAGCGTGGCGGTGGCTTCCGGGGCTTCGATGTCGCCTTTACGGTCGACCAGGACCGCGTCCAGGCCGGCCGCGGCTGCTCCCCGGATGTCCGAGACGGGGTCGTTGCCGACGTGGACCACGAGACCCGGCTCGTCGGAGCGGCCGCTGACGCGCAGCGCTTCCTCGAAGATGCCGCCCTCCGGTTTCTCGACTCCGACAACGGCGGAGGTCACGACCGACTCAAAATATCGCATCCACCCTAGTTCGGAGAGGACGTCTTCCAGGAACAGGTCCCAGTTGGAGACGACGTAGAGCCTCAGGCCCATGTCGCGCAACTCTTCCAGGACGCGCACCGACTCGGGATAAGGGTTGAAGGAGATCCTGCGATCCGCGACCTCGGTCAACACTTCTCTCGGGGCTTCGACGTCCAGGGCTTCTGCGGTGATCTCCGCGTTTCGGCGCTTGAAATCGGTTAATTCTTCTTCGGTGCGGTGCTCAATGTTTTGCCGGATGTGCCGCCGCAAGCTCTCCCACACCGGTCGGGCCGCCTTCTCTACAGTGAGCCCGTTCCGCGAGTACGGCTTGAGATCCCGGACGTATCCCTCGACGTCCAGGTCCACCCAGAGCAACGTGCCGTCCACGTCGAGAAATACTGTGTCGTAGGGCTTTTTGCCGCCGGTTGTCACTCTTTGCACCTCGTAAGCAATATACGGTCCCGTTCTGTTACAAAGTATAGTACCGGCTATCCGAACAGAAAGTGAAGGGGCGCTCAGATGACTTCGGCGTCGAAGCCGTGCTCTTCGGAGAGGCGGAGGAGCAAGTCCTCGGTGTCGTCCGCGAAGCGGGAAGAGATGTAGAAGTAGGCGGTCTGCGGGTAGTAGTCTTCTGGCTCGGAGCGGACGTGCTCGTAGGCTGCGCCCAGGTCGTCGAGGGAGTCGCGGACGACACCGAGGTCCTCTTCGCTTTTTACGTTTCCGACGCGCAGCATCGTTTCATCCATCATTGTTACCTCACCAGATCAAAACCCGGTGACGGCCCACTTACGGCTCAGGAACCTTCCGCCGCAGGTCACCAGACGCACGATCATCAGCACCACGAGGGCTGCCCAGACGCCCACCACACCGAGCCCGAGGGCCAACGAGCCGAGGGCGAGCGGCGCGAAGACGGCGAGGGCTGCGACCATGGACCACTTGAGGAACCGTGTATCGCTCGCCCCGATCAGGATGCCGTCCAGGGCGAATACCGCAGCCCCAATAGGCTGCATGAGGGCGAAGAGAGGCCAGATGTAACGCGCCTGACGGATGACGTCCGGATCATCGGTGAAAGCGCGCGGGACGACGTTGGAGAGCGCCAGCAATATTGCGGCGAAGATGAGTCCGACCGCGACGGACCAGAGGATCATACGCCGCGCCGCCTCGTAGGCTCCGTCGTCGTCGCCGGAGCCGAGCGCCCGGCCGACCATGATCTGGCCGGCAATAGCGATGGCGTCGAGGACCAGAGCTAGGAAGATAAAGATCTGAAACGCCACCTGATGCGCCCCGAGCTGCACGGCTCCCATCCGGGCGACGACGGCGCTCGCCAGCGCGAACGAGAGTAGCAGCGCCCCCGTCCGAACGGCGATGTCGCCGCCGACTTTCAGGAGCGGACGCATACTCTCCCAGCGCGGACGCCGGGAGTAAGCCGGGGCGCGCAACAACTCGACGACGAAGGCCGCGCCCATCCCAGCCTGCGCCAGCACCGTACCCCACGCGGAGCCCTCTATCCCCCACCCAAAACCGTAGACGAAGAGGACTTCGAGGACCACGTTCACGGCGTTGGCGATGACCAGTATGACGAGCGGGCGCCACAGGTTACCTACGCCGCGGAGGTAGCCTTGTCCGGCTAGTGAGATCATGGCGAACGGCAATCCGAGGGCGGAGATGCGCAGGTAGGTCACCGCCATCGCCCCTACCTCCCCCGTTCCACCCATCACCGCAACCGCCGGTCCCGCGAGGGAGAAGGCCAGCGCGAAAATCAAACCGCCAAGCCCGACCGCGAGCCACAATGCCTGAGAACCGAGCCGTCCGGCGGTTTCGGGGCGGCCCGCACCGTGCATCCGGGCGACCTGGGCCGTCGTGCCGTAGGTCAGGAAGTTGAAGAGCGTGAGGCTCGTGGAGAGGAGTGTGGCGGCGATGGCGAGGGCGGCGAGTTGAGGCGTGCCGAGGTGTCCGACGATGGCTGTGTCTATCAGGACGTAGGTCGGTTCAGCCGCCAGAGCACCCAGCGCGGGCAGGGCGAGGCGCAGTATCTCCCAGTCGTGAAGCCTGGTGCTCTTGGCGCGGGCCAACTCTACCTGCGAAACGCCGGGGCGCTAGGAGATATCGAAGTCCGGAAAACGACCGTCTTTCTGGATCAGGTCGCCGTCGGCGTAAAGTTCTCCGCCGTCGCGGAGGTCGCAGATAAGGTCCCAGTGGACGCTCGAATCGTTCTTGCCACCGGTCGAAGCGTAGGAACGACCGACCGCCAGATGTACCGTACCGCCGAGCTTCTCGTCGAA
>JBBPZK010000207.1:0-4925 GCA_038199155.1 Rubrobacterales bacterium
CGGATGTCCATGCCGAGGATTTGCTCCGCCGCCGACTCCGCCTCCTCGGGACTTTTGACGACCTTGATACCGCCCGCTTTTCCACGGCCGCCGGTCAGGACCTGCGCCTTTATGGCGACCGTCCCCCCGATCCTCTCCGCCGCGTCCCGCGCTTCATCCGGCGTCGTGGCGACGACGCCGTCCAGCGTTTCGAGACCGTACTTCCCGAGAAGTTCCTTACCCTGATACTCGTAGAGATCCAAACCAAAGCTCCAAGCGAAAGCCCACTATGACGAAGAGAGATTATATAGGAGGAGCACCCGCCGATTTTGGACCACCACTTCACGCTCCTACCAAACGACCCTCCAAGCTTTCCACTTGACAATACTTGACTCAACGGGTTAAATAACATCCATATGGATGGTAAAGAGATGTTATGGGGATGTCGCGATGAATGATATGGAGAAGATCACTGTAAACATGGGGCCGGTGGATCTTGGTCAGATCGACTTGCTGGTGCGGGAGGGTTTTTACTCGAACCGGACTGATTTCATACGCACCGCGATCCGCAACCAGCTTTCCACCCAGGCTGAGGAGGTCCGCCAGACGGTGGCCCGCAGTACGCTGGTGCTTGGTATGCGGCACTTCAGCCGTCGCGACCTCGAAGAAACGAGGGCGGCTGGAGAGAAACTTCAGATCAGCGTGCTCGGCCTGGCGACTATCGCCGAGGACGTCCCGCCGGAGTTGGCGCGGGAGACGATCGAGTCAATCGAAGTGCTCGGCGCTTTCCGGGCGAGCGCCGCCGTCAAGAGGGCTCTCGCGGATCGAACCCGTTGAGCGAATACCCACGACTTTCACCGCAAGACAAAGATCATGAACAGACTAGAAAAGGAGATCATGGACATGCCGAACACTAAGAGGAAAACAACCGGTTACCCTGATGCAGCGATGCCGGGCGGGATGGCGGAAGCTCTACGCCTTACCCGCGAAGGTAGGTTATCCGAGGCTACGGCTCTGATCCAGGGAAGCCTCGGCAACCTCACGAACGTCCCAACTGCAACACCCCCCGCAAGAGAGTACCCGACCGTAGATACGACCCTGCTCTCACCGAACATCGTCCTGCCGGGCGCAACCGGCGGAACACGTCCGAAGATGCGGACGAAACCTTCCACTTCTACAAAGACGCGGTCGCGGGTGCGGAGGCCGGAGTCTTCACCCGTTACTCCCACCGAAACAGGCAGGTTCGTCACCAGTTCTTTCACGAACCGGGCGGGGACGCGTTCCTACAAACTATATGTCCCGAGCGGGATCGCAGCAGGACCTCTGCCGCTGGTGGTAATGCTCCACGGTTGCACCCAGAACCCGGATGACTTCGCGGCGGGTACGGGCATGAACGCCCTTGCCGAGAGTGGTCCTTTTCTCGTTTTGTATCCCGAGCAGTCCAGCGGTGCGAACCCTTCGAGGTGTTGGAACTGGTTCAAGGGTGGAGACCAGCAGCGGGAGTCGGGCGAACCTTCTATCATCGCCGGCATTACGCGACAGGTCGCGGCCGCTTACCCGGTAGACGAAGAGCGTATCTACGTGGCTGGGATGTCTGCCGGCGGGGCGATGGCCGTCGTCATGGCCGAGACTTACCCGGAACTCTACGCCGCCCTCGGCGTTCATTCGGGGATTCCTTACGGAGCGGCCCACGATTTTTCTTCCGCTTTCATGGCGATGAAGCAGGGCGCGCCGAATTCCGGGCGGGCGAATCACCCGGCGGCCGGCGCCGTTGACCTCACGCGTACCGTGCCGGCCATCGTCTTTCACGGAGACCGTGACGGTACCGTCCACAAGCGCAACGGAGAGCAAATCCTCAGCCAGTACGCTACGAGTGGCGGCGTGCCGCCGGTGAAAGTGCGCCAAGGTCAGGTGCCCGGAGGCCGCTCGTATACCCGCTCCATCTACCACGATGGGTCGGGAAAACAGATCGCCGAGGGTTGGCTGGTTCACGGGGCGGGTCATGCGTGGGCTGGTGGGAGCCTGACCGGTTCGTACACGGACCCCGGCGGCCCGGACGCCTCTGCGGAGATGGTTCGTTTCTTCCTGGATCATCCGAGAGGCTAAAATCGCCGGGTCAGGCGTGTTGGAAGACCCTTATCCAGAGACAACTCTCGCTCTGTATACTCTTTTGCGTGGGCATCGGTACCGTCATAAACGTCGTCGCCGTGCTGGTTGGTGGCGGCATCGGCACCCTCGCCGGGACTCGTCTTCCGGAGGGTATCCGAACGACCGCGATGCAGGCTATAGGGATCGTGACGCTGCTGGTCGGAGTCTCGAATTTCTTCGCTTACAAGAACCCTCTCGTGCCTCTGGTGAGCGTTGTAGCCGGTCTGCTCGTCGGGGAGTTGCTCGGTATCGAGCGGTCGCTGAAGCGCTTCGGGGACTATCTCCAGAAGCGGCTTTCGCGGGGTGAGAGTTCCGTCAGCCGGGCATTCGTCACGACGAGCCTCCTGTTCTGCGTGGGGCCGCTAACGGTGATCGGCTCTCTCCAAGACGGCTTGAAAGGGGATTACAGTCTGCTCGCGCTAAAGAGCGGGCTAGACTTTATCGCTGCCCTGACCTTCGCCTCGGTGCTCGGGTGGGGCGTCTTGCTCTCGGCCGGGACCGTGCTCGTGGTGCAGGGTTCGATCACGCTCGGGGCGGGGCTTCTCGCGCCGGTGGTGACGCAAACCATGATCTCCGCCACAACCTCGACCGGAGGCATCCTCATCTTCGGGCTCGGGTTGGTCTTGTTGGACCTCAAGGAGATACGGGTTGCCAATATGCTCCCCGCGCTCCTTTTCGCCCCGCTGCTCGTCGCGGCGGCTCCTCTCTGGCCGCTGTGAGAGATCACATTATTTTCAAGGTCCGAATGCTGTTAACATTGACCAAGCGCGTCGAAAAGAGAGAGGCTTAGAAGATGAGCATGTTCCCGACAAATATCCTGCTCGCCACGGACGGCTCCGCGAGCGCGGCGCCCGCCTTACGGGCCGCCGCCGACCTGTCCGCAAAGACGAACTCCGGGGTGCAGGTGATCTACGTCGGCAAGGGGGTTTCCGCCCCCGGCGCCTACGACAACCCCGGTCGCGGAGACTCCGAAGCGTCGGATAATGCGCGGGGCCTCTTGGACGAACAGGCCAAGCAGATAGAAGAACTGGGCGGCAAAGTCGCCAAAACCCAGGTCGTACCCGGCAAGAAACCGGCCCAAGAGATCGTCAAACTCACCCGCGACGAAGACATCGGGCTCGTGGTGATCGGCAGCCGCGGCCTCGGCCGCATCCGGTACGCTATACAAGGCAGCGTCTCCAGCACCGTCGTGCGCGAAGCCTACTGCCCGGTTCTCGTCGTACACGGAGATGCAGACGTATAATACAAGAGCTATGAAGTAAGAAGGTATAGAGGATAATTTTGGAGGATGTTTTTGAGCGCTGTGGATAAAGACGAAAAAGACTACACGGATTCGGGTGGGGGAGATAGAGTAGACAAAGAGTGGAACGGCAGCCCGCTGGACATGCGGGAAGGTCTCGACCACGAGGGAATACGTGAGGTCGTGGTCGAGTTCAGCAACGGCGACTCGGACGTGTTCCGGTCGAAGCTGCGGGACGAGTTCTACTCCTACGAGCTGCACCAGATGGCGACTTATATTGACACGATAGCTAATTCGATCAGCAAGGGACAGAAGAGGTAGGTGGAGCGTTGCACGGTATAGAGCGGACTCGCAAGCTGGAAGGCGACCCCGGTCCTGACGATGGCGTGAGCCGGATCCAGGTCCGTTACTCGGACGGAAGGGTCGTAAACTTCCTACCCGACGCCCGTCGCGACAACTTCAGCGAGGACGATATCCATGAACTGAAGGAAGTCTTCGACAAAGCCTCCGCAGCGGCCGAGTGGTCGGAGGTCGGCAACCTGGGAAACTTGTAGTCGTAGGGAAGAGCTAGGGGCTTAGTTGTAGCGGTCGTACTGGTCGAAGTAGTCTTCGTCGAGGCTTACCATCTCACCGGCTAGTTCCCGTCTTCTCAGGTCCCAGAGGACTTGCAGGTCGTGATCTATGGTTTCGAGGCTCCGGTGATCGTCCTGACTGTCGTGGTGGGTTCCCTCGCGCGAGACGAGGTTTTCCCTAAGTTCGTTGAGCTTCTGTATCCGCTGCATTACGCTCTGCGCCATGAAATTTTGCTCCTACCGTAGTCGTGTTTGTTTTATTCTAGCGGAAAGATACGGCAGAGAAGTCTTTGTCTTTTCGGTCTTGCGAAAGGAGAGGTTTGCTAGAGAGGATCCACCACCTCGGTTACGCGGTTCGGGACCTGGAAGCCGCGACCCGTTTCTACCAGACCCACTTCGGCGCTGAACCGGAGCCTCCCGAAGAGGTCGAGGAGCAAGGAATATTCGCCTCGATGCTCCGGGTCGGTGAATCGAGGATAGAGATCGTCCAACCCACCTCGGAAGACTCTCCGGTTGGAAAGTTCCTGGCGAAGCGCGGCGAAGGCTTCCATCACGTAGCGTTTCAGGTAGAAGACCTGGATGAGGCGCTCGGCGAGCTGGAGGCGGATGGCGTAGAGGTGATCGACCGTGAGCCTCGTATCGGCTTGGGCGGCCTCCGGATGGCGTTCATTCACCCCAAAGAAGCGTTCGGGGTGCTCACCGAGCTTGTAGAATTGCCCGGAGAAGGCGCCGAGTAAGAGAGGTCTGCCATGGAAAGCTCCGAAAGCAGCCGGAAGAAGCGTGAGGAGAGAAGCGACTCGAAACGCCTCACGGAGTCCGGGATCGAAGTCGAGCCAGTCTACACCTCCCGTGACCTGAACGGCTTCGAATACTCTGAGAAGCTCGGGGACCCCGGCGAGTATCCCTACACCCGCGGCGTCTACCCTTCGATGTACCGCGGTAGGCCCTGGACCATGCGCCAGTACGCTGGTTTCGGGACGGCCAGA
>JBBPZK010000208.1:0-20143 GCA_038199155.1 Rubrobacterales bacterium
ACGACAACCGAGGGATTCGGGACCTCCACACTCGCGAGCTGCCCGTCCGTGTAGAAGCGAACCTCCACCCCGAGCCTCTCCGCCGCCGCGAGAAGCCCGGCTTCATCGGACTTCGCGTCTATACTCGCCAGCGCGGCGACGCTCTTCTCAGAAAGACGCGCTTCCTGCAGGGATGTACTTACCAGATCCAATATTTCTTCTGCCCCGGCCCCACGGCTGCATCCAACCCCGACCACGAGGGACGGCGGCCGGTAGACGACCTTTGGCTGCGGTGCGTCAACGAACCGGTCCGAGACGAGGATGAGCGGCGACCCAGGCTCTTCCGAAAGTTTCGCGGATAAGAGGTTTTCGGGGAGAGCCCCCAACGGCCACCGCTGCTCGGAGACGAAGCGTACGGTCTCCCCGGAGACGAGCGCGGACCCGACGGCGGCAACGTCGGATCCATCCTCCATCTCGAAGCCGAGTTTCTCCCCGAGAGTATCCAACGCCGGCACGCCGAGAGAATCACTCGCGGTAGTGATAACAGGTGTAGCTCCAAGGGCTTCAGCAACCCGTCCGGCGAGCGCGTTCGATCCGCCTCCGTGTCCACCGCACAGGGCCACGGCGAACTTGCCGGCGTCATCAACCGACACCACGCCTGGATCCTGATGTTTGTCCCCGAGCAATGGGGCGATGAGACGTACGGCGGCTCCGGTGGCGAGGAAAACGACTATCGCGTCGCACTCATCCCACGCCAGGCATAGAGCTTCTTTCGGCCCTTCTGTGTAGAGACGGATATCCTTCCAGACGCTCGCGAGATGGGCGGCGTTGCGGCGTCCGTTGGCGGTTGCCGCAACCAGCCCGATCACGGCCGCCGCCCAACGGCCACGAACACCGGGGTTTCAGCCGCGATACGGTGCATCTCACCTATACCTTTAACTTTCGACGCCTGTAGCAAAGTCGCCTCGGCTTCGAGTCCACACGCTTCGAGCAACTCCACGGCCGGTACGACCCGCTCCAGCGTAATGAGGGTGAGCACGACCGTCCGGCGGGCGCGGACGGCTGCGAGCTTGACTATCTCCTCGAAGCCGCCACCGCTCCCGCCAACGAATACGGCGTCCGGCTCGGGCAAATCGTGGAGCGCCTCCGGAGCTTCGCCTTCGACGACCCGCACGTAAGCGTCGTGGTGGGCGGCGTTTTGGCGGATGCGGGCGCAGCTTTCGGAATCTTGCTCGACCGCGACGGAGGCGGCACCGAGTCGGGCGCACTCGACGGCGACCGAGCCGCTGCCCGCGCCAACGTCCCAGATCAGGTCCCCAGGCCCAGGTCCGAGTCGTGCCAGGACCAGAGCCCGGACTTCGGGTTTGGTGATCATACCGGAGCGATGGGCGAACTCAGTCTCCGGGAGCGCCCAACCGCCGCAGCTTTCGGAACGGCCGTGGATCCAACCTTTCCCTCCCACGCCCCGCGCCTCGTCGAGCACCAACACCACGTTCGGGTCTTCCCATTTCTCACCCATCACAGCCGCCGCGTCCCCCCGGAAGATCCTTTCCCCGTTCTCTCCGAGTCTCTGGGCAACGAAGAAAGCTCGTCCCGCGTCCTCCAGATCCCGCGCAAGCTCGGCGGGTCCGAAATCCGGGGAGGTAAGGACTGCGACCTTGTGGTGCGCCCGGCAGACATTTACCGCCCGCCGGGGGTCGCGCCCGTGGGCGCTGACGGTCACGGCGTCGTCCCAACTCAGACCGGCCCGCGCAAAAACGGCGGAAACGGACGAGACCGCCGGTATCACGTTCAGGATCTCCGGATCGAATCGCTCTCCGAGCATCCGCACGATACCGAAAAAACCAGGGTCCCCGGAGGCGAGCACAGCGACCTCATCGTCAGCCTCACCTATATGCTCAAGGGCCTCCGACAGATAGCCTTCAAAGACCACCGCCCGCTCCGGCTCGATACCGAACGCCGCCAGGTGACGTTTTCCTCCGGCTACAAGATCCGCCCTCTTCAGTGAAGCCCTCGCCTCCTCGCCGAGACTTCTACCATCGGTCCCGATCACGGTGATGAGCCTCATCCTGTGCCCCAGGACGTAAGCTCCAGCGCGCCACGGCTCGCCCCTACGGGATCCAGGGTATCGAAATCGACCATAATAGCGTAAACCTCTAGCTCACCCTCAGCGTACTCGGTCAGGTTCTCGGACACTCGCTCGCAGAGTAAGTAAGGGGCTCTTTCAAGCCCTGCGTCACGCCACAGTTCGTAAGCGTGGCGGGCGGTGTTAGCTTCTTTTACAGCCGAGAGCAATTCTAGGCTACCCCCGGCCTCTTTGGAGATACCGGCGAGAAGCTCGTTATCCACCTTCGAGCGGGTCCAGTGGGTCATCATGACGCCGGCGGCGAGCTTGGCGAGTTTGCCCGCCATCCCGACGAAGAAGACCCTCTTCAAGCCATTTTTGACGGCCTGCTTTACGGCCTGCCCGGTAAAGTCACCGACCTCTATAAAGCAGACTTCTTCGAGGTCCGGCAGCAGCCGCATCGCCGCCTTTTCCGTTAGGCCGCCGGTCGAGAGTACGAAGGTGTCGATCTCCTGCGCGCCCATGACGTTCACTGCCTGCACGACGCTCGCGGCCCAGGCGGCGGTCGAGAAAGGACGGACGATGCCGGTCGTTCCCAGGATGGAGATTCCCCCGACGATGCCGAGCCGGGCGTTAGTGGTTTTCTCAGCCATCTTTTCTCCGTCCGGCACGCTAATGACGACGCGGACACCCCGTTCGTCGGGGTCGAGGACTTCTTCTACCGAGTAGAGGATCATACGTCGCGGCACCTCGTTTATGGCTGGCCCGCCGACTTCGAGCCCGAGCCCCGGCTTCGTGACGAGCCCGACTCCATCGCCCCGATCGAGCTCTATCCCTGGAGACTCACGCCAGGAGACTCGCGCCGTGATGTGCGCCCCGTGTGTCACGTCCGGGTCGTCTCCCGCATCCTTGACGATCACCACTTCGGCCCAGCCTTCTTGTTTGTCCAGATCACACCGCTCTACTTCGAACCCGACGCGCCGCTCCTCACCTTTTTTTGGCAGTTTGATCTCCACCCGCTCCTGAACCTCTCCATCGAGCAGCGCTTTCGTGGCTGCTTTGGCCGCCGCCGCCGCGCACGTCCCAGTAGACCAGCCAGGCAGCAGCTTCTCCCCCTTCGCCTTCTTCATGCTCGGCGGCATCGAGGGCTCGTGTATGTTGCGGGGCGGCATTTACCTCCGGTTCGGCTCTGGATTAACCTTCAACTTCATGCACACCTATAGTTCCGCTTTTCGGAACATATGCGAGAAGCCAGGGCTGTAGAGGTGAGAGCGGGTGCCACCGGCGGCGAGTCCGGGGCCGACGAGTATGAGGGTTTGACGGGTTACGCCCATCTCCCGGACACTGTCGGCCAAGTCTCCTAGCTGGCATTCGACCACCTTTTCGTCGGGCCAACTCGCCCGGTAGACGACCGCGCACGGCGTCTGCGCATTGTAGCCGCCGTCTAGTAGCTCTTCCTGGAGGACGCGGGGTTTAGCGGCGGAGAGAAAGATCGCCATGGTCGTTCCGTGGGCGGCGAAGCTCTTTATGTCTTCGCCGTCCGGCATCGGGGTCCGGCTCGCCCGGCGGGTTATGACGACGGACTGTGAGACTTCTGGCACGGTCAGCTCCCGCCCGATAGCGGCGGCGGCGGCTCCGAGTGAGGAGACGCCGGGGATTATCTCCCACTCTAGCTCCAGTTCTTCGCAAACTTCGATCTGCTCCAGCATTGCTCCGTACAGGCTCGGGTCGCCGGAGTGGACGCGGGCCACCTTCAAGTCTTCAGCTACGGCCCGCTCGTAGAGCTCACGCACGCCTTCCAGCGGGATGGTCGTCGATTCGATGATCTCAGCCTCCGGTGAGGCGTGATCCAGGACTCCCTCATGCACAAGGCTCCGTGCCCAAACTACCACATCCGCCTCTGAGATCAGCCGCGCCCCTCTCAGGGTCAGCAGATCCGGCGCTCCAGGCCCCGCCCCTATAAACCAAACTCTACCCATCATCTTCTCCTCCCGCTCGTGAATATTACCGCTGAAAGATAAGTCCCATCCCGCCCTACCATGCCGGCTGCCGGCAGGATCTCCTCTCCACTCATCCCTAACCTTGAACCATAGATTGCATTTTCTATCCTGCCGGCTTCACCAGCGACGGCAAGCACTTCTCTCAATCTGCCGCCACCCTTGTAGCAGACCACGGTCTCGAATTCCGACAGCGCTCCCTCCAGCTTCTCTCGACCGGCGGTGAAGGGGAGTAGCGTCAGGCGTTCGTCTCCTTCGAGGAGGACGGTTCCGCTCTTTGCGGCCAGGTCCTGCATGGCGGTTATACCGGGAACGGTACGAACTTCGACCTCCGGTAGCGCTCGCGACACCGTCCGGGCGAGGTAGGTGAAGGTCGAGTAGACGTTGGGATCTCCGATGGTGGCGAAGGCGCAGGTCTTGCCTGCGCGGAGGGGCTGCGACACCTCGCGTGCGGCCTGCTCCCAGTTTCGGGCGCGGGCTTCTTCGTCGTTCGAGAGCGCGAAGAGGAGGCGGTTTATGCGCGCGGGTTCCAGGTGCGCGGTTACGACGGCTTCGGCGCGGCCGATCTCACCGGTATCTCCGACCGGGACAAATACCTCGTCGGCCTCGCGTAGCGAGCGAATGCCCTTGAGCGTCAGTAGCTCTGGATCCCCCGGTCCTACGCCGACCCCGATCAGGACCCCGCTCACACCGACATCCCTACATTTTGGGCTGCGAACCTCGCCAGACGACGAGGAATTTCAGGGGTCTCGGCCCAGTGGGTGTGCAGGTAGCTGGCGTGGACTCCGCCGGAGATAAACCCTTCCTGAGCCTCGCGTTCAGCGAACCGCCAGGCCGGTTCCGCCCCAGCGGACGGCTCGACGGCCGAGTAGTGAAACTCGTGGCCTCGGATAAGAGATTCTCTCTCCGTAAGCGGCGAGCTTGCGAGCGCCCTCGCCTCCCGGTAGCCAAGCTTCAGCCGATCCGTCATCCGGGCGGTGGCGTCGAGAACGCCGCACATCTCGTATCCATCCAGGTCCCGTACTAGATACAGTAAACCGCCGCACTCGGCGACCACGGGACGACCGCTCCGACAAAACTCCCGAACCTGGTCTCTCATCTGCTCGTTGGCCGAGAGCGCCTCCGAGTAGGTCTCCGGGAAGCCGCCACCGAGGTACAGAGCGTCCGTGTTTTCGGGGAGCGCCTCGTCTGATAAGGGGTCGAAGAGAACGGTCTCCGCTCCGGCTCCTCTCAGAAGCTCCATGTTTTCCTCGTAGACGAAGCTGAAAGCCGGGCCGCCCGCCACGGCGATCCTCGCCTGATGAGCGGGTTCGTGGGCTTCGGGGCTCCAGGGCTCCGCGTGGTGCAGTGGGCCGGCGGAGCAGGCGAGGCGCACGATGCTTTCGAGGTCGCAGGAGCGGGATATCTCCACCCCGAGCCGGTCGAGAGCGCTGCCGGCTTCCTCGCGACGCTCGGCGACTGGTACGAGCCCGAGGTGGCGATCCGGAGTTTTTAAGTGCGCGTCGCGGCGCAAGACGCCGAGTACCGGGACGCCGAGCGGCCCCAGCGCCTCGCGCAACATCTTCTCGTGGGTGTCGGAGCCGACACGGTTCAGGACTACTCCGGCAACCCTGACCCTAGGATCGAAGTTCAGGTATCCGTACACCAGGGCGGCGGCGGATCGGGCCATCGCTCCGGCGTCGACGACGAGCAGGACCGGAGCGTCGAGGAGCTTCGCGACGTGGGCGGTCGAGGCGTAGTCTCCGGCCCCGTTCTTGCCGTCGAACATGCCCATGACACCTTCGATGACGGCGATGTCGGCGCCGTGTGAGCCGTGGGCGAAGAGCGGCCCGATGAGGTCCTCCCCTGATAAGAAGGCGTCGAGGTTGCGTCCCGGACGGCCGGTGGCGAGCGCGTGGTATGAGGGGTCTATAAAATCCGGGCCGATTTTGAAGGGGGCGACGCTGTGGCCTCTGGCGGTGAGGGCGGCCATCAGGCCCGAGGCGACGGTCGTCTTGCCTACGCCAGAGTGGGTACCGGCGATAACGATCCTGGATGGGGCTTCTACCACTCGATCCCTTTCTGCCCCCGGTATCCTTCGTCCATCGGATGCTTGACCTTCCGCACTTCGCTGACGAGGGCGGCGGCTTCTACCAGCTCTTCGGGGGCGTCGCGGCCAGTGACTATGACATGCTGAAATCCGGGGCGGTTCTTTAGCACCTCGACTACCTCGACGGTATCTATCCACCCGAACTTCATCGGGTAGGTGAACTCGTCGAGAAGGAGCATATCGTAGGTCTCGTCCGCTATGCGCCGCTTGACTTCTTCCCAACCCTCGCGGGCGAGGTCGGCGCTCTCCTCGATATCCTTTACGGTCCAGGTCCAGCCGTCGCCCATCTTGAACCAGTCTATGTTGCCGAGGGCTTCGGCGGCCTTCTGCTCCCCGACGTTCCACTTGCCGCTCTTGACGAACTGATAGACGCCTATCTTGTAGCCCCGCGCCCAGCCCCGGAGCATTACCCCGAAAGAAGCCGTGGATTTCCCCTTACCGTGCCCGGTGTTGACGACCAGGAGTGGCCGCTCCCTATTGGACCTCTGCTTGAGCCTTTCCTCGCGCGGCAACCGCCTGGTTTCATTCCTGGATTCACCCGTACTCATGCCACATGCCTCCTCTCTACGATGTCTACCAGATCGTCCGCCCGAAGCTCCTCCAGCCGCAGGTACCGCGCGCCGAGCGCTTCGGCCAGCCCATGCGCCATCCCGAGCTTCACGTAACCTTCCTCCGTATCGACGACGATTGAAGCGACTTTAGATGAGCGCAACGAAAGCGCTGCCTGGTTTGGATCCGGCCCAAATGTCGCCCGCCCGTCGGTCAGAACGACGAGTAGCGGACGGCGGGACGGGTCCCTGAGCCGCTCGCGCCGGAGAGTCTCCGCCACGCTCTCCAGACCGGCGTGGATCGGGGTTCGTCCACCGGTCGGCAACTCTCCGAGACGCGAGGCGGCCAACTCCACGCTCGAAGTCGGCGGCAACAGGACCTGCGCCCCTTCGCCTCGGAAAGAGACCACGCAGACCTTATCCCGGCGCTGGTAGGCGTCGGTCAGGAGTGAGAGTGCCGCCCCCTTGACTGCCGACATCCGGCTCCAGGCTGACATCGAGCCACTCGCGTCAACCAGAAAGAGGACCAGGTTTCCCTCTCGCCCCTCCCGGACCTTTTCCCGGATCTCCTCCGGACACACCGCGAGACCCGATCCCGTTTTCCCCCGGTTCTTCTGAAAAGGAGCGGCCGCACGGATCGTCGCCACCAGCGCCACGTCCTGGGATAAACCAGCCGGTTCGCGGTCGCCGACCGGATACCCGAGGCTGCCTGTAACGCGGCTGCGCCGTCCCAGCGGACCTCCGATACCTTTTTCCGGCACCTCCAGCCGCACCGGCTTGAACTGGTCGGATGACGCGTGCGTCCTCTCTCCTCCGCCGGCCTGCGTATCGGAGGGGTCTTTCCGGTTCTGAGGGGATCCAGCCTCCTCCCGACCGCCTCCGGGCGGAGCGCCGCCATCCGGGCCGCCCTCGTCGGGCGGTTCCGGGTCGGGGTCGTTTTTGGAGAGGGCCGCTTCGATCTCCTCGGGCTCGACACCGGGACTCTCGAACGGCCCGCGCCAGCGGCGGTGGGAGAGCGCGAGCAGGGCCGCCCGCTTCACGTCTTCGGTATCTACCGCGCTACGTCCTTCCCAGGCCGCGAGGGTGCGGGCGGTCTTTGCCGTCACGATGTCTCCACGCAGCCCGTCCACCCCCAGCTCCGCGCACATCGAGGAGATACTGAACAGCACTTCCTCGGATAAAACGGTCGCTGAGAGCCTCCCGCGCGCCGCTTCGACCAATCCCGCTAGTTCCGCATCAGCATCCGACCACTTGCGGGCGAAGTCCTCCGGGTCGGCCTCGTAGTGAAGCCTGCGCCGGACGACCTCGACCCGATCTTTGGCGTCGGGGCTGCCGGAGACCTCGACCGTGACGCCGAAGCGGTCCAGGAGTTGGGGACGAAGCTCGCCCTCCTCCGGGTTCATCGTCCCGACCAGGATAAAGCGCGACGGATGCCGAACGCTGATCCCCTCGCGCTCGACATGATTGACGCCCATCGCCGCCACGTCCAAGAGTAGATCGACCAGATGGTCAGAGAGCAAGTTCACCTCGTCCACGTACAGGATGCCCCGGTGCGCCGCAGCAAGAATCCCCGGCTCGAACGCCTTTCTACCCTCGGTAAGCGCCTTCTCGATGTCCAGAGTCCCCGCGAGCCGATCCGTGCTCGCCCCGACAGGCAACTCCACGAGCCGAACCGGACGTTCCTCCGACGGAGCATCAACCGGATGAGGCCCGGCCGGACACTCCGGATTCGGGTCTTCAGAATCGCAAGAGTACGGGCAACCTGAGACGACCCGGATCGGGGGCAGCAGCTTCGCAAGCGCCCGCACCGCCGTTGACTTCGCGGTTCCTTTCTCGCCCCGCACCAACACCCCCCCGACCTCCGGCGAGACCGCGTTTATGAGGAGTGCCAGCTTCAAGTCATTCTGGCCGACAATGGCGGAGAATGGATAAGGGGGTATCAAAGAACTCTCCTCTGGCTGTACGAGTATAATGCGTAAACCGTCGCAAGCTCTGCGAGACCAAAAACAACTATAAGCGCCAGAATACCCGGAATAGAGTTAGAGATACTAGCAGCCAGTGCGCCGATGAGAGGTCCAGAAACTATTAGAATTACCGAGATCATTGGATGTTCTTTTATCCACGCGTTGAACCTCAAGTGCCTTCCTCCAGCATTCCCTCGTTCTCAAGGTACACACGTTTGAGGTCTTCCAAATCTTCCGGATCGGGATCGGCCCAGAGACCCCGGTCGGCGGCTTCGAGCAGGCGTTCGGAGATGGCGCGGAACGCCCAGGGGTTCGACTGCTGCATGAAGTCTCTCACCTCCGTATCCAGGACGTACTTCCTAGTCACGTCCTGGTACATCCAGTCTTCGACGACGTTCGCGGTGGCATCGTAGCCGAAGAGGTAGTCTACCGTGGCCGACAACTCGAAGGCTCCCTTGTAGCCGTGGCGCTGCATCGCGGAGATCCACTTTGGGTTCGCCACCCGGCTGCGAAAGACACGCTTCGCTTCTTCGGCGAGGCTGCGGGTCTTGACCCTCGACGGATCGGCCGAGTCACCGATGTAGCTCTTCGGGTCGCGGCCGGTCAGTGCGCGGACAGCGGCGATCATGCCGCCGTGATACTGGAAGTAGTCGTCCGAGTCGAAGAGATCATGCTCGCGGTTGTCTATATTCTTGACTGCGACCTCCGTGCGTCGCAGGTTCGACTCCATCGCCTCTCGCGCCTCAACGCCATCTAACCCTTTACCATAGGCATAGCCTCCCCAGACAGCGTAAACCTCGGCCAGATCGTTATCGTCCCGCCAGTTCTGCGCGTCCATGAGGGGCAGTAGTCCGGCACCGTAAGCGCCAGGCTTGGATCCGAAGATGCGCGTGGTTGCCCGACGTTCGTCGGCCCCGTCGGTCTTCTCTTCGTCAGCGTGTTTCTTTACGAAGTTCGTCTCGTCCGGTTCTTCGAGGGCGGCTACGATTCGGACGGCATTGTCCATCAAGGAGATCAAATTTGGGAAAGCGTCTCGGAAGAAGCCACTGATCCTCACGTTCACGTCCACCCTTGGCCGACCGAGTTCCTCGGATGGAATGACCTCCAGGCCGGTGACGCGCCGCGACTCCTCGTTCCAGACGGGATGGACGCCGAGGAGCGCCAGAACTTCCGCGATGTCGTCGCCCTGGGTACGCATCGCCGCCGTACCCCACACCACTATCCCGACGGTCTCCGGGTAGTGTCCCTCCTCTTCAAGATGCCGCCTCAGCAGGTCTTCCGCCAGGTCCCAACCGACTTCCCACGAGAGCCGCGAGGGGAGCGCCTTCGGGTCCACGGAGTAGAAGTTGCGCCCCGTCGGGAGCACGTTTACCAAACCCCGCGTCGGCGACCCGGACGGCCCGGCCGGTACGTAACCACCTTCGAGACCACGCAGGAGGTTGCCCATCTCGTCCGGGGTGCGGAGGAGGCGTGGCACGACTTCCTTCGCGGCAAACTCCAAAGTGCGGACGACACCGGCGTCCGCGACGCCTAGAGTCTCCTCGCAGACCGCTGCGGCGTCTCCGGGCTGCCAGGAGTTATTTTCCATCCCGAGGAGCAACTTTTGTTGGGCTTCTTCCAGAAGATCTAGCAGATCGGAGGCGGTCACGGCGACGCCCTGGTCGGGGAAGCGTTTGGTGAGCATCTCCGGGGCTTTGACTCTCTCGCCGCCGTTCTCGGAGAGGGCTCGTTCGTCGAGGCCGTAGGCGCTCCCGATGGCGCGGCGCAGGCCGGGAACTTCGCCCACTCCGAGGCGGAGGATAGCGGCTAGGAGGTGGCGCAGCGCCTCGTCTTTCGGAGGCTTGCCGAGGACGTGGAGACCGCCCCGGATGGGGAGGTCTTTTATCTCGCAGAGGTAACCGTCAACGTGGGTCAGGAAGTCGCTGAACTCTTCGGGCTGCTCCTCGACGCCGAGGTCGCGGTGAAGCTCGGCGTCGCGCAAGGTCTCCCAGATCCGCACCCGGATAGCCGGTAGCTTGGACGGATCCAGCGTTTCCACCTGATAGTACTCGTCCAGGAGTTGCTCCAGCTTCGCGAGGTCGTCGTAGGTCTCGGCCCGCTCCATCGGGGGGATCAGATGGTCTACAACGCAGGCGTGCGCCCGTCTCTTCGCCTGCGTACCCTCGCCCGGATCGTTGACGACGAACGGATAGAAGAGCGGCACGTCGCGAAGGGCTGCATCCGGGGCGCAGGAGGCCGAGAGGCCGAGAGACTTGCCCGGCAGCCACTCCAGAGTGCCGTGCTTGCCGAGGTGGACGACGGCGTCGGTCCCGTACTCCTCGATCAGCCACCAGTAGGCGGCCAGGTAGTGGTGGGTCGGCGGCAGGTCCGGGTCGTGGTAGATGGCTATCGGGTTCTCCCCGAAGCCCCGCGGAGGCTGGATGCCGACGAACACGTTCCCGAAGCGCAGGCCCGCGACCACGAATTCGTCCCCGCTCACATAAAGATCTCCCGGCGGCGGTCCCCAGTGCTCCTCGACCTCTGTTCGGAGGTCCTCCGGCAGCCGGTCGAACCATTCCACGTAGCGTTTCGTATCGAGATGTCCGATGGCGCTTTGTAGTTGCTCTTCGGTCAGGAATTCCAGGTCGTGGCCGCCGGCGGCTATGAGGGCATGGATCAGGGCGTCCCCCTCTTCCGGCACTCCCTCCACCACATAACCCGCCTCGCGCATGGCATCCAGAAGCTCTATGGCGCTCCTCGGCGTGTCGAGGCCGACGGCGTTGCCGACTCGCGAGTGCTTGGTCGGGTAGTTGGAGAGCAGGATGGCAACTTTCTTCTCGTCGTTCGGGATGCGCCCGAGGCGGGCGAAGCGGGTCGCGAGTCCGGCCAGCCGCCGTGTCCGGTCCGGGTCGGCCCGGTAGACGGTGAGCGGCGCGCCGACGGCGGAGCCTTCTTCCATGCGCTCCTTGAACGAGAACGGGACGCCGATTATCCTACCGTCGAACTCGGGGATGGCGACCTGCCAGGCGGTGTCAAGCGGAGAGAGACCCGCACCGGACTTTGTCCAGGTCTCGTGTGAGGAGGTCGTCGAGATGCCCTGCACCACCGGAACACCGAGACCTTCCAAAGCCGGGACTTCCCACTCAAGCCACTCTTCAGGAGATCCCTCCCGATGGGCGTCGGCGGCATTCGAGCCACCCCCGGCCAACACCGTCGTCACGAGCGAGTCTACGCGGCCTTCGAGCAGACTAAGAGCCGGAACTCCTCCATCTGCAACCGACCTGAGGGAATAGCAATAGACAGGCAGCGCGTTCGCCCCGGCTTCCTCCAACGCTTCGACCAGCGCGTCGACGAAGGCTGTGTTCCCGCTCATCCAGTGGGCGCGGTAGAAGACGACCCCGACTGTAGGCTTTCCAGGATCGTGCAACGAGACCAAGTCCTCCAGCGTAGAGCCCGCCGCGACTCGCGGATGGTAGACGCCGTAGTCCGGCAGCGGGGAGGGCGGCTCGAAGCCGTAGCCTTCCAAAAGTAGTGTGTCCGCGACGAAGCGCAGCAAGTTCTCCGTGTTTGCGACCCCACCGTGGCGCAGGTACTCGAAAGCTTCCGCGACCACGCCGGATGGGGCGGTCGAGAGGGCGGTAAGTTCCGCATCGGGCTCCGCCTCGCCGCCGAAGGCGAGCAGCGGAACTCCTAGGTCCTCGCACCGACTCCGCAAACTGTCCAGGCCCTCCGGCCACGCTCGCCGGCCACCGAGGAGCCGTACCACGACCACCTGCGCCTCCGGCAAGACCTCTTCGAGGAACCTTCCGTCATCCCCGAGCTTCGCAGGGTTGGCGCAGCGGACGGCCGGGAAGTCATCCGGGAGAGCTTCGGCGGCCCTGGCGGCGGCGAGTATTTCGGTGTCGGCGGTCGTCAGGAAGAGCAGCAAGTGTATCCCTTCTAGGTCCCGGTCGCGAGTTCTCGGGCTTGCGGTAGGGCTTTGGTCCCGTCCGGCTCGTATTGCGGGGCTCCAGGCGGGATGAAAGGCAACCCAGCGGGAGTTCCGTCCTCGATCAGGCGCAGCAGCACCTCCCGGTCGACGTTCCCGGCGATGAGGTCCCCACGTTTCTCGAACTGCTCCTCGCGGGCTTCCGCGAACGAGTCTTCACCCGGAACCCAGTCGAGTCCGCGACACTCCGCCACCCATGCGAGAAGCGCTCGTCGGAACCTATCCGACTCGAGGACGCCGTGCCAGGATGCCCCGAGTACGTTGCCGGAGACGCAGCCTTCATCGAGTCCATCAGCGATAAATAGAGCTTCACCGCCGCGCCGCTCGACCCGTCCGTGGCGGATCTCATACCCCGAGACTTCGGCGTTTCCGAACCCCGGCGCCCGCCCGGCGGGACGCGCGAGCAGCTTCTCGGACTCGAAGACCGTCTCGACCGACAGGAGGCCGAGGCCGGGGACCTCCGGCTCCGCGCTCTCGACGCCGTCGGGGTCGGTGATGCGCTCCCCGAGCATCTGGTAGCCACCGCAGATACCGAGCGTCGGCAGGCTGCGGGCGGCGCGTTCGGCGATGGCCCGGTCAAGACCGTGGGCGCGGAGATTACTCAGGTCTTCCACGGTCGCTTTCGTGCCGGGGACTATGGTGAGGTCGGCGTCGAGTATTTCGGCTGGAGATTCGGTAAAGCGGGCGGAGACACCGGGCTCGTGGGCGAGGGCGTCGAAGTCTGTGAAGTTGCTGATCCTACCGAGCCTGACGACCGCCACCCGCAAAACATCTCCGCCGAGCGGCGGCTTCACCTCGCGGGGCGCGTCGAGACCGAGCGAATCCTCACCGTCGATCCCGAGCCCCCGCACGAAAGGCAGCGTCCCGAGGAAAGGCCGTCCCGTCATTCCACTCATCTGCCGCAGACCCGGCGCGAGAACCGAAGGGTCGCCCCGGAACTTATTAACCATAAAGCCGCCAACGAGCCTCTGGTCCTCCGCTGAGAGCAGAGCCAGCGTCCCGAACAGGCTGGCGAACAGACCGCCACGGTCTATGTCCCCGACCAGGACGACGGGGAGGTCCGCGGCCCGCGCGAGGCCCATATTCGCCAGATCGTAGGGACGCAGGTTGATCTCCGCGGGGCTCCCGGCCCCCTCACAGACGACGACCTCGAACCTGCGCCGCAAGTCCTCCAGCGACTCCAGCACGATTGGCAGCAAGTCCCGCTTCATCCCCTGATAGCTCTTCGCCGTCACCATCGTCATCGGCCTGCCGCGCACTATGACCTGCGTCCGGCTCTCCGCCGACGGCTTTAGGAGGATGGGGTTCATGGCCGCCTCGGGCTCCACGTTCGCGGCGGCTGCCTGGGCTGCCTGGGCTCGTCCTATCTCCGCCCCGTCGCGCGTCACGAACGAGTTGAGCGCCATGTTCTGGGCCTTGAACGGGGCAACAGAGAAGCCCTCGCGGGCGAGCCAGCGACAGATACCGGCCACCACCACGCTCTTGCCCGCGTCCGAGTGGGTCCCGGCTACCAGCAGCGCGCCGCTCAGAACGCCCCCTTCCGGTTCGCCCGCTCGCACAAAGCTCCGAAGAGAACCCCGATCCCCGTCCACAACACGACCTGCGTGCCAATGGAAGAGAGCCGGAAGCTCCACAGAAGCCCCGCCGGGAACTTCCCAGGGTCAGCGGCCGGTGGTAGTACCACGAACAGCACCGCCACGACGGCCACCAGTTCGAGCCCGACCATCACCTGCCGGGCGGGTTGGCTCACGCCTCTCTTTCGGAGGTTTCGGGAGGCGAACCAGGCGGCCAGGATAGAGAGCAGCGAGAGCCCGACGAGCGCCAGGTAGGCGGCTGTGCGCGTCCCGATCGTCGCCGGGTCTCCGACGGACGGTGGGTTGGCCGGGTATTTCAGGAAGGGAATAAAAGCGAGCCCGGCAAACGCCGCGACAGCCAGCGACAGGCTCCGTATCCAATCACTCCCAGCGGAGAGACGATCCCTAAAATACCCAAACGCCAACCCGAACAGGCCTCCCACAAAGAGGCCGGTAGCGCCGGTCGCGACGAAAAGCCCAACCTTTTGGGCCGCGCGGCTGATTAGCTCCTGGTCGTGGGCGCCGGAGGCGGTCGAGGCGTGTTCCTCGATGGCTACCGCCCGGTCGAGCAGCGGTTCTCCGACGAAGAACGCGAAGAGACCCGCGAGCAGGCCCGCGAGCAGACCGGCGGCCAGCCCGCGACGCAGGTATATGGCTGTGGGCACCGGATCTTCTAGTGGCAGGGAACGGCCAGCAGGTGACGGCCGTCGTGGGTGAACTCGTGGACGTAGTTGGATATCGTCCCGGCGTGTCCTACCAGGGGCGTCAGGAGTGCTCCGCTGGAGAGTAGCAAAACGAGAAGCGCCGCGACCAACAAAGCCGCCACGAGCCAACTCCAGGGTGACAGTATACTTGCGGAGCCATGATCTACGAGGGTGTCCCTCTGCATCTTTGACCTCCTTCTCGGGGTCCTCGCCCCGGTCAGACTTGTTTACAGGCGAAAAGACAGTCTCCTGGCTCCCGGGTGCTCGCCCTCGTCCCGGCCTTCCCGCGGCTATACTACGAGCCGCAGTGGCCTCTTCTCGGGACTCTGGCTCCCCGGCTACAGTGGCGGGACCGCGCCGGCCTCCAACCGGCTTCCTGAACCCTTTCGCCCACTCTCTTACCGCCAGTCAGGATATCCGCATGTCCAGCGCGAGTCAACCGTCCGGACAATATCTTGCCCATCGTTAGAGGGAACTACTCTAGAAGACGGCCGGCTTTCTGTAGGAGATAGTCTCGGGAAGTTGGTTGTTGTGGTCTACGCTGCGCCGAGTTCTGTTAGCTTCGGGACGACCTTTTCCGTGACCCGTGCGACCCAGGCCGCCGGGTCCGGGCCGGGCGGTCCGACCCAGACCTTCTCGACCCCAAGCCTGGCATACTCTTCCATGCTGGATATGAAGGCGTCTACGTCATCAAGCGGATCGGAGCCAGTGATGATGGTCTTTTCGATGCTCGTGGCATCTCGGTCCTCGGCTTCGCAGTGACGATCCAGCACCTCGATCTTGTGTTTCACCACCTCCGGCTCGGAGGCGAACAGGTTGCAGGCATCAGCATAGCGCGCGACGAATTTGAGGGTCTTGCGTTCACCGCCGCCCCCGATGAGGAGCTTGGGACCCGGCTGCTGGATTGGTCGGGGCTCGCAGATCGTCTCCGCCAGTTGATAGTGACGGCCCTCATACGGCCCATCATCGCCACTCCACATCTGACGGCAGATCTGAAGCGTTTCTTCCAACATTTCGAATCGTTCACTGACGGGTGGGAACGGTACACCAAGACCTTCGTGCTCACGTTCGTACCACGCCGCCCCGATGCCGAGCAAGGCCCGGCCACCGGAGAGGACATCCAGGGTGGACACGATCTTTGCCAGCAGCCCAGGGTGACGGTAGGTCACGCCGGTGACCAGGAGGCCAAGCGTGATGCGCTGTGTTTGTCCGGCCAGAAAGCCGAGCGATGTGTACCCCTCAAGCATCGGGTCCTGGGCGGTGGCGAGGCTCTCCATCTGGAACCAGTGGTCCATCAGCGTGAAGTTCGATGCGCCCCCCTCTTCGGCGGCGCGGGCCGTGGCGGCCAAAGTCGGCGCCAGGGACTCCGGAGACCCTGGTAGCGTGAAGTTCGCGAAGTGTATTCCCAGCTTCATAAAGTCTCCTTACGGTTCTCGCGCTTCTCGGGCATTTAGACGGCGGCGATGAAGACCGTCGCATCCGGGATGGAGACATCATACCCATCCTGGCGGGTGAATCTTAGCGGGTAGTTCAGGTGACTACCACCTCGGCTTTCAGCGGTCACCCATAATGCGTATTTCTCCTTCCATCAGCCGGCGCCTACCACTGCGACGCGCACCCTTCGACGTGCCGCCGGTTGCGCTTCTTCAAATCGTCGCGGGTCGGTGGTACGGGCCTACTCGCACCAGGAAACGCGTAATAGAACTACTCCAACAGCATCAATCAAGCTTTTTTGGTCGCCGATCCGGGCAAGTCCTCCTCTCCCAATACTCTGCGTATGCGTTGCCACAGACCTCTCTCCAACCGCTACCGGAAGGCGTGCGAGCGACCGTGGCAGGAGAGTCCGCAATCAATCACTTTGTGGGAACTTCGACCTCAAACGCTCGCACCAGCATGACAACAAAACCGCTACCCCGGCGACTCAGCTTTCGCACTGCGGAACTTCTTTCGGGAGGCTGGCCGTTCTTACGGTCGAGAACTAGCCAGTCAGGTGATGTCTCACGATAGGTCCGAGGATACAGTATTTCGAGACGGAGTTACTAAGTACTCAAGAGAGGATCGAGATGGCGGGTATGGAAGAGAATCAGGGCTTGCTGGTAGGGCTCTCGGACGCTCTGGCGGGGGCGGTGGAGGGCGTTGGCTCCTCGGTAGTACGGGTGGGGGGCAGGAGACGGCGTCCCGCTAGCGGTGTGATCTACGCGCCCGGAATGTTGCTCACGACGAGCCACACGCTCGAACGCGAAGAAGACTTATCGGTTGACACCCACGACGGAGACACATTTCCGGCGGAGCTGGTCGGACGAGACCACTCGACGGACCTGGCGGTTCTATCGGTAGAAGGCTTGACGACAGAGGCAGCCTCCCCGGCCGAAGGAGAGCCGAAAGTGGGGCAGATCTCACTGGCGGTCGGGAGCAGCCGGCGCGGCGACGGACCGAGGGCGTCCCTGGGGATCGTAAGCGCGACCGGCGGGCCGATGCGCGTGGGCCGATGGGCCAGGATGGAGCGATTTATCCAGACCGACGCGACACCGTATCCGGGGCTCTCGGGCGGTCCGCTCGTAGACGCCCGTGGAAAGGTGCTCGGAGTCCTGACATCCGGGTGGTCGCGCAACGCCACCCTGGCGGTTCCGGCCAACATCGCCTGGCGGGTGGCGAAATCGTTGGAGAGCGGCGGCTCCGTGAAGCGAGGCTACCTGGGCATCTTGAGCCAGCCCGTGCATCTCCCCGAAGCCCAAAGATTCGGACTCTCGCAAAACAGTGGGCTCCTCGTGGCCGGTGTCGAAGAGGATAGCCCGGCGGGCCGAGGCGGCCTCCTCATAGGTGATATCCTAGCGGCGCTCGACGGCCGGACCGTGGAGGATACGGACGATCTTTTGACGCTAATTACGGGTGAGAAAGTTGGAAAAGAAGTCCAGGTTCAGGTGATCAGAGGTGACGAGATGAAGGATCTCAAAGTAACCATCGGTGAGCGCCACAGTTCATGAGGCAGGCCCCGGAAAAGAGACCAGGGGAGGCCGCCCAGAGGTGAGGCCCGCTACGAACGTGATCGTCGTGGCCTCGGCGCCGGTGGTCCGGGCGGGGCTGCGCTCGATGCTCACGGGCCTGGAAGACCCCGGCTTGAGAGTAGTGGGAGAAGCGGCCTCGCTCGCCGGGTTCGGTTCGGATATGTTGGGGGCGGATGTCTATCTGGTCGCGGGCGAGGATCTACTGGAACAAGCAGCGGACGCCGAAGCCGCAAACGAGCCTGACGCCCAGGCTATAGTGCTGCTCTCCGAGGAGCCGCAGGCGGTATTCACGCTGCGCGCCCTGACGCTGAGAGGTTGGGGCCTCGTGCCGCCGGATGCCCCGCCGGAAGAACTCGCCGCCGCGCTCGCAGCCGCGACACAGGGGTTGGTTTCGTTCCCCGCGCAACTCGCCGAGCGACTGCTGGATGAGCCGGTCGAAGTAGAGGATCTACCCGAGCCGCTGACGGTACGTGAAGGGGAGATGCTCGACCTCCTCAGCAGAGGTCTCTCGAACAAGATGATCGCCCGTGAACTGCACATCAGCGAGCATACGGTCAAGTTCCACATCTCCTCCCTGTACGCCAAACTCGGAGTGAACAACAGGGCGGAGGCGGTCAGCCGGGGGGCGCGCCTCGGACTCATCATCCTCTAGCCTCAGCTTCTCAACTTTCCGGGACGGCCATCGAAAGTTTCACCGGAGGATCAGGTGTAGGTCGCCGAACTCGTGCCAGAGGTACTTTTCCGAAAGCGCACCGGTATAAGCTGCATCGAGATGTTCCCGCCCAGCCAGCGCTTCCAGCATCGCCAGATGCGTGGAGCGGGGCTCGTGTAGTCCCGTGAGCAACGCGCTCGCAGAGCGGATACCTCGCTCCGGCGTTATAAAGAGATTTGTCCAGCCTTCGCCGGGATGCGCGATGCCCGCTCCATCCGTGACGGTCTCCAGCGCCCGCACCACCGTGGTCCCTACCGCAACGACCCTTCCACCCGTTTCGTGGGCGGCGTTGACGAGACGGGCCGTCGCGGGCGGCACCCGGTAAAACTCTTCGTATGGTGGCTCATCCGCCTCCAGGCTAGCGACACCGGTATGGAGTATCAGGGGAGCTATCTGCACGCCCCCGGCAACGAGGCGCGTTATTAGTTCTGGTGTAAATGCCCGTCCGGCGGAAGGCATCTCGGCGCTGCCCGTCTCAGTAGTGTAGATCGTCTGGTAATAGTCCTGAGGCCAACTCTCTTTTACGTAACCATAATGGATCGGTGAGCCGTGGCGCTCCAGGTACTCCTCCAAAGATTCCGGGATACTCAGGGTCGAGATCCAGAGCCGCGTTGGCCTGTCACTCTGAACGATATTGTCGTGGGCGTAGGGTGCGTGGAGCGTCGCCGTTGCCCCGCCTGCGAGGTTCAGCAGTTCGCCAGTCTTCGCTCCCAAGAAGGGCTCCGTCGAATTCCCGGATGGTACGCGCAACTCGACTACCCAGAGACCTCCCGGCAGATGCGTCGAGAGGCGCAGCTCGACCGGCGCACCGTTCTCGCGCCGCGCCTGAAGAGCAGCACTCATCGTGCCGCTGGTATTTATGAACAACACATCTCCAGGGTCCAGGAAATCTGGCAGCTTCCGGAAGCAGGTGTGTATCAGTCGTCCGTCCGGACCATGCGAGACCATCAGCCGCACCTCGTCGCGAGAGAGGCCGCGGGCCTCCGGCGGCTCGGTCGCTTCGAGCTCCGGCGGCAGCTCGAACTCCAGGGTATCAGGGACGATGACTTCTTCCGCTTGGAGAGGGTACAGAGCATTCAATTCAAACAACCTCCTTTTTAGCCAGGTCTCCGATCCGGTAGCGGCCGCTCGGCCACCTTCCGGTGAGCAACTCAATGAGGCCGGGAACGCTCTCTTCGGGTAGCGGACGGTCGCTGATATCTTCGTCGGGGAACGCTTCCTGGTGCATCCGGGTGCGCATGTCGCCGGGGTCGGCCCAATAAACGCGCAAGGATGGGTTCTCGGCAGCGAGAATGGCTGAGAGATGCTCCAGGGCGGCCTTGCTCGAACCGTACCCGCCCCAGCCCGGATACGGCTCGACCGCCGCGTCGCTGGTGACGTTCAAGACGACGGCCCCGGCCTTCAACTCTTCCCGGACGGCCTGTATCAGGGCGAGCGGCGCGAACGTATTGGCCCTGTAGACTTCCTCTAAAGTATCCAACGGATAGTCCAGCAGCGCGGGTTGTGGGCTCGGGCCGAGAACGCTCGCGTTGTTCACGA